>JBATHL010000149.1:0-13091 GCA_049666745.1 Gammaproteobacteria bacterium | reverse complement strand
GCGCTGACCTCGCCGCGCTGGCCGAATTCTATGCCAATGCGATCCAGCAGGCCGAAATCGAATTCGACCTGCTGTTCGGCCCCGCATACAAGGGCATCCCTCTGGCAGCGATTACGGCGAGTGCATTGTTTCAACAGTATCAGCGTGACATTCCGTATGCGTTTAACCGCAAGGAAGCCAAGGACCATGGCGAAGGTGGCAATACTGTAGGCGCCGAGATCGCGGGTCGCGTCATGATTATCGACGACGTAATTACCGCCGGTACCGCAATTCGCGAAGCGATCGGGTTAATTGACAGGCCTGGCGCCGAAACCTGTGCAGTTACCATCGCGCTTGATCGCCAGGAAAAAGGGCTGGGAGAACGCTCCGCAATTCAGGAACTGGAACAACAGGGCTTGCGCGTTATCTCGATAATCAAACTCGACCATATTCTTGAATACCTCCAGTCCAGCGGCCAAAACCAGCATCGTGATGCGATAGAAGCCTATCGAGCCGAATACGGTATCGACTGAACTCAGCCCCAAAAAGGCAGTCTATGTAGGCTATCTCAATATAAAAACAGGTGCGCCATGCTTCGAATCCTGGTACTTGCCAGTTTGTTTTCATTGTCTGCTTTTGCCGGTGATCCCATCGTGGTCAGCAGCGGTGACAAGCAGACCGCAGTGGTCGAACTCTATACCTCGGAAGGATGCAGCAGCTGCCCGTCAGCTGATCGATGGTTATCGCGTCTGATCGAGGTGCCTAAAGATGAACTCGACGTACTTGCGCTCGCGTTCCATGTTGATTACTGGGACTATCTCGGCTGGAAGGATCGTTTTTCAAGTGCTGCATACACCAGTCGTCAACGCGAGCTGGGTGCCAACAACCTGCAACAGACAATTTATACACCTGAATTCTTTGTCAACGGCATGGAAGCGCGCGGTACCAGTAATATTCTGGATAAAATCAGGCAGGCGAACCAGCAACCCTCACCGCTTGATCTTAAACTCTCCGTATCCCGCGACAAAACCAGCCTGCTGTTAGAGCTGCAGTCCCCCGGTGACCGCGACACCATCGGGCAAATCCATCACCGCTACCTGGTTTATGAAAATAATTTGTCGACTGATGTCAAACGAGGCGAAAATTCGGGTGAAATACTCAAACATGAGCAGGTCGTGCGTTATATGAGTAAAGCCAGAAGCCTGCGCGAACAAAACCAGTATCGCATCGAAATCGATCCCGACTGGCAAGCCGAAAATATCGGTGTTGCAGTGCTGGTTACATCGCCCGGTGACAGGCACTATTTGCAGGCATTGCATACTCCGGTAGCAAGTTTACTGACCGGGCAATAATTCGTAAATTTATGAAAAATCACGATAAGTAAACTATTATGCCTATTAAGATTTATATCAACCTGTAAGGTTAAGGACGAAAAATACTGTGCGCACTGCAAGCTTGCCTGCAAATTTCAGCCCGATACTATCGTCAGTTTTACTCATAACTGCAGCCCTGTGCCTTATTTGTAACCTCGCCAATGCCGGTGCTCTCTACAAGTGGATCGATGAAGATGGGCAAATACGCTACAGTGATCGTTTACCCGCGGCCCAGGTTAAAAAGAAACATCATCAGCTAAACTCACAGGGCGTGGTTTTAAGCACCAGGGAAGCCGCCAAATCCGAAGCCGAATTAGCTGCCGACGCCGCTGCCAAACTTAAACTGGAGAAGGAAGAGGCTATCCAGGCCAAACTTGATGAGGAACAGAACAAGAAAGACCAGGTATTGCTGCTGACCTTTAGCAACGAGAAAGAACTTGGTCTGGCGCGCAACGATCGAATCGAAGTGCTCGACTCGGTGATTCAGTTGATCAGTAAAAGCATTGTCGCGACACAAAAGACACTGGATGAACTACAAGCCCGCGCCGACGAAGTTTACCTGTCCCAGGGCAAGGAAGTGCCTGGCGGACTCGCACAAAAAATCGAACACTTTTCTCGCAAGAAAGACAGTCGGAGCGCGCAGCTGGATTCGAAGATGCTGGAGAAGGAAAAGATTAACGAGCAATACGAAATTGACCTGGCTCGTTACCGGTTGCTGAAAGCCGAAGCTGATTAGTTTTCCGTACTATCAACAGAACCTTTAATCAGGGTGCCCACCCCGGTACTGGTCAACAACTCCAGCAATACAGAATGCTTTACCCTGCCATCGATGATCTGACTGGTACGGACGCCCGCATTCACCGCATCCAGCGCACAACGCACTTTTGGCAACATACCGCCATGAATGATGCCATCGTCAATCAGGCACTCGGTTTCAGCGGCGCTAAGGCCGGTCAGCAAGTTCCCACTCAGGTCCAGTACTCCGGGGGTATTGGTCAGCAAGAGTAATTTTTCAGCACCAAGCACCTTGGCCAATTCACCCGCGACGAGGTCCGCATTGATGTTATACGAAGAACCGTCAGCGCCGACACCAATCGGCGCAATAACCGGGATAAAATCACCGTGATCCAGCATCGCTACTACCGCGGGGTCGATTGATGCGACCTCACCGACCTGGCCCAGATCGTTAGCTTCCGTGTCGCTTCCGGCAAGTTTCATCTTACGTGCGCTGATCAGTCCCCCGTCTTTACCGGTAAGCCCGACCGCACGCCCGCCATGGCGATTGATCAGCGAGACAATTTGCTTGTTAACCTGCCCACCCAGCACCATTTCTACCACGTCCATGGTTTCATCGTCAGTTACCCGCATGCCTGCTATGAATCGACTCTTCTTGCCGATCTGCTCGAGCAACTTGCCAATTTGCGGCCCTCCCCCATGTACGATAACCGGGTTGACGCCAACCTGTTTTAACAACACGATATCCTGAGCGAAACTACTCTTCAGCGTTTCATCGACCATCGCGTTGCCGCCAAATTTGATCACCACGGTTTTCTGATCAAGCGCCTGTATGTAAGGTAAGGCCTCGATCAGAATTTCTGCAACACTACTCTTTTTTACTGTCATATTCGGGGTTGCCTGTTAACGACGGGCGCAAGTATAGCGCTCGATAATTAAATCGATAAGCTGTTTCGCGATTTCGGTTTTACTCGCCTGCTCGATACTTTGCCGCCCTCCAGGCCAGAAAACCTCGAGCTGGTTAAAATCGACTTCAAATCCACTATTGCTATCGCCAACCTGGTTGGCCGCGATCATGTCGAGGTTTTTCTGTTTCAGTTTACCCAGTGCATATTTTTCCAGTTGCCGGGTCTCCGCGGCAAAACCAACACAGAACGGGCGTTGCTCGAGCGCGCTAACCGCGGCCAGGATATCGGTGTTGGGGACCAGTTGCAGCGACATCGAGTCTGTTGATTTTTTGATTTTATGGTCTGCAGCCTGATCCACCCGGTAATCAGAAACCGCGGCGCAGGCAATAAAAATATCGCTCAACGATGCCTGTTGCATCACCGCATCATACATTTGCTGCGCCGACTCTACTGCTATGAGCTGCACACCCTGCGGTGCCGGCAAAGCTACCGGACCACTGACCAGGGTTACGCTTGCACTCTCTTTCAGGGCAGCTTCGGCGAGGGCATAGCCCATCTTGCCGGAACTGCGATTACTGATAAAACGCACCGGATCAATGGCTTCCCGCGTCGGTCCCGCCGTCAGCAACAGCCCGACACCATCGAGTTTTCCGGGTACGAAATGTTGTGCGACGTTGTTAACCAGTTGTTCGGGTTCGAGCATGCGTCCCGGACCGACATCTCCACAGGCCTGCTCACCTTCGGCCGGTCCCCACACCAGCACCTGGCGCGTTTTAAGTTGATTTATATTGTCTTCAGTTGCCGCATTGGCGAACATTTGCTGATTCATCGCGGGGGCTACCGCAACCGGTTGTTTACACGCAAGACACAGGGTAAGCAACAGGTTATCAGCATATCCGGCATTCAGCTTGCCGAGAAAATTTGCCGAAGCCGGTGCCACCAGCAACAGGTCGCACCAGCGTGCGAGTTCGATATGATCCATCGCCGATTCGGCTTCGGCATAAAACAAATCGATATATACCCGGTGTCCACTAAGCGCCTGGTAAGTCAACGGCTGCACAAATTCCTGCGCCGACGGGGTCATCACCACGCGTACCTCGGCACCCGCCTTGATCAACAGGCGCAGCAGCTCGGCAGCCTTGTAGGCGGCGATGCCACCGGTAATGCCGAGTAAAATTTTCTTGTTAGCAAGTGTTTGCATGCGTTCTATTCTAGCGTCTGAGGATAACAGGTAAAGGAATACCCGGGACTGGCACAGACGGACTCGGCTATCCGGCTGGAATGGTGACCAGCGGCAGACCTTCCTTGCCACCCGACTCGGTGAGCGAGAACAACAGCATCAGGTAGGCAAAAACGCGCTTGGACCTGAAATCACGATCATCGATCCAGAACCAGTGCTCCCTGTACTTCACGGTCACGAAGGCATCCGCCGGCAGGTCTGTGCCGGAACGGATGTCGATGAGCCGACGCTGATCGGTATCGGCAGAGTTCCCGTCGTCCAGCGAGGGGTTCGTGCGTCCCTCTTCCACGTGCGCAGCGGGCGCCCTGACCTGACCGGACAGCTCCACCATGATCGCGAGTGTCGAGCGCGTCAGCATGGCCAGTTCGGTATCGTTTCTGGCCACTTCCCCGAACGAAATCGTGTATTCAGCGGCGTCGCGCCTGATGCCGAGCAGACCGGCGAGTTCAGCCGCTGCCGCGCTAATCTCCGCTGGCACATTCTCGCTACGGATCACGATCACCGTAGAATCCTGCACGCTGTCCTTTCTGGTGACGCGCATACCCATGGCACCGCCGCGTTGCAGCACGCCGAACAATTCAACGATGCGGTAAAAACTTTCGTCGCCGCTCCGCTCGCGCATTCCGACAGAACGCTGCGCACGCTGGCCGTTGATCGCCTCTACGGTAATCGGCAGCACCAGCTCCGCCGGCCATCCCGCCTGCAGCATGAACATCACCGCACTGGGCGGGATAGGGGTCATGAATGTCTTGTTGAAGTTACTGCCGGTAATCGGCGCATAGGTGATCGTCGGACGGTCCGTGTACTTGCCGGAACCGCCGATCGTGGCCGAGTTGGTGGTACCGAATTCCGCCGCCGAACCACCGTCGAAAACTTTAGCGCCCAGATTGACCGAGCGTTCCAGCGTATAGCCGCTGACGATCGAGGCTACTTCGACGAACAGCGGCATATCGGCGTAGCGCAGCTTCACGATATTCAGCAGTGTCTGCTCCTTCCAGGAATCGGAGATCGCCTGGTTGTAATCGAAACGATCGCGCGGCACGCTCTTCGGGCCGATTGAAGTACACCCCGCCACAAGTAATCCGATCAGAACGAACAATACTGCACGCTTTCTCATAGCAGTTCTCCAGCAACGCCGTCGTTAGCGCCGAATAAAATTTTCTTGTTGATGAGTGTTTGCATTTGTTTTATTTTAGCGATTGAGAACAACAGGTAAAGGAATACCGATGGCAATCTCAGACTGGCCCAGTGCCGAAAGACCCCGCGAAAAACTCATTAATCGAGGCGCAAAGGCGCTGTCGGATGCCGAGCTATTGGCGATATTTCTGCGTACCGGTGTCGCTGGCCGCTCCGCGGTCGACCTGGCCAGGCAACTTTTACTCGACTATGGCTCGCTGCGCAATATTCTCGATGCCGATGTAAAAAGTTTCTGTGCAGGTAAAGGCCTGGGGCCGGCCAAGTTCGCGCAACTACAGGCTGCGCTCGAAATCGCCGGGCGCCATCTGGCGGAAAACCTGGTATACGAAGATTGTCTCACCGATCCGAAAAAAACCACGGATTACCTGCGTGCGCGTCTGCGCGATTATGACTACGAGGTCTTCGCCTGCCTGATGCTAGATAATCGAAATCGCGTGATAGCGTTCCGGGAGTTATTTCGTGGCACCATTGACGGCGCCGCCGTCTATCCTCGTGAGGTGGTCAAACAGGCCCTCGCTGACAATGCCGCCGCCGTCATTCTGGCGCATAACCACCCGTCAGGTGTCTGCGAAGCCAGCCAGGCAGATATCCGCATTACCGAGCGTCTGCAAAAAGCGCTCGCACTGGTCGACATTCGCGTACTCGACCACGTTATCGTCGGCGATGGAATTACCTGCCTTTCAGAACAAGGTCTGGTCTGACCGAGGTTTCGAACCAGTCAGCGACCTGATCCACCTCGAGCGGACGGCTGATATAGTAGCCCTGCACATGATCGCAGTTCATTTCAGCAAGCAAGTCGAAAACCGCGAGCGATTCGACGCCTTCGGCAACCACTTTTAAATCAAGGGTATGCGCGAGCTCGATGGTCGCCTTGACGATCAACTGATCGTCCGGATTGCTAACGATATCGCGCACGAACGACTGGTCGATCTTGAGCTTTTCAACGGGCAATTCTTTCAGGTATGTCAGCGAGGCCTGGCCGGTGCCGAAATCATCTATCGATAATGACAGCCCCATCACGCCGAGATGCGAGAGAACCTCGATTACCTCGCCGGGCTCCTGCATGATCTGCCCTTCGGTGATCTCAATTACGATTTGCGCGGGTTTGACCTGGTACTGCTTTAAATAAGCGTCGATACGTTCAGGCAGGCGACGGTCATGCAAATCGATCATCGATAAATTGATGCCAACCGCTATTTCGCCCAGGTCAGACTGGCTGACAAATTGACAGGCTGATTCGATAATCCAGTTAGTCAGGGGCTTGATCAGTTGATTTTGTTCGGCCAGACGAATGGTTTGATCGATCGAGACATCGTGCTTGCCAGGGTCCTTCCAGCGCAACAGGGCTTCGAGATAAATGGTGTCATAGCTCTGCATATCGACGACCGGCTGAAAAACCAGCTTGAGTTCATCGTGGTCGATTGCCCGGCGTAGCGCCTGAATCATCGTAAATCCGGAAGTGTCGGCTGCTTCTCCGGCATCGCGGTAGTACTGGATTGGCCACTCGCCACTCTCCGCCGCAACCAGCGCGCTACTGGCATTCTGGTACAGACCCGCCGCATCAACCGCATGGTCAGGATAAAGCGCAATACCGAAAAACGTCCTTAACACAAACTCACGCCCGTGAATCTGGTAGTGCCGCGTAATCGCCAGGTAAATTTTTTCGACCAGTGAATTGAGCTGATCCCGCTGCTGTACTTCCAGCAGTATCGCAAACAGGTTTCTTTCAAAACGGGCAACCTGGTCGCTTTCACGCAAAGATTCGCGCAGATCCTCGGCAACCCGCCTGAGCAGTGCGTCTACAATATACTGACCGCGTTGCTGCGCGAAATCGTCCAGGCCGTGGATTTCGATCATCACCAGTGCATACTTCCGCGCATTACGCTTGCCTTCGAGGATTGCCTGCGACAGCCGGTCTTCAAAGATGACCCGATTGTTAAGACCGGTTACCGGATCGCGCTTGGCCATTTTTTGCAGCACCTTGAAGTACTCGCCCATTACTTTCAATCCAGGCCTTATTTCACTGGTAGTACCAGTATCGTTGTCCTGTTGGCTTTTCGCGGCACGACGCATTTTCTCCGCCAGTTCCTGCAACGGCCTGATCAGCTTCAGGTGTAACAACGCCAGTACCAGACCTGCGGCACATAGCAGTATCAACAACACGATCGAAGCCTGCCGTTCGAAAAGTTCCCAGAACGATATCGGGTTCAGTTCCAGATGCAGCTCACCAAACACGCCCTCTTCTCCGACCGGGATAGTTATCTGCTGGCCACGATTGCCACTAGCACGGAACTCCCGGTACTGGATACCTTGCTTGGTATCGGCGGCATGCTGCAATCTGCGTCCCGACAGGAATGAAAATTCGTTGAGAAAATTAAAATAATCCATGCTCACTAGCAGCACTGTCGTGTTGTCGTCGGTCGCAACCGGCCCGGCAATTTCGAGTAAGGCTTTATCGTCGATACGACAACTCGATATCCGTGGTACCAGGTAATCATCGAAATCCTCCTGGTGCATTTGCCCGGGTTGCAGGCAACCGGGTTTGTTCGACCTGGAAACAGGGCGCCCCTGTTGATCAAACCGCACCAGGTTGACTGCCCAGATACTGGGGTTACGCTGGTAATAATCCCAAAGAAAAGATTGGAAATTCTGCTGGTCAGCAGGCGATTTCGCCAGCGTGTTGAGCAGATAATACTGCGACTGCAGCCATAGCTGCTGCTTTTGTTGAAGCTGTAGTACCTGCGCATGCAGATTCTGCTGCACGGTTACCGCGGTTTGCTGGTTTTGCCGATCGACCAGAACCAGTAGCGACAGGCTCCACAGAATGAACATCAGCAGGCTGAGACCCGTTACCAGGATCACGCTGAAATTCGAGATATTGAGTTTCATGAATCGCGGCTCGTATTACTCGATGTTCTGCACCTGTTCGCGCATTTGCTCAATCAGCACCTTGAGATCGACTGCGAGCTGGGTGGTCAGGCTATCCTGCGATTTTGATCCTAGCGTGTTGGCCTCGCGATTGAGTTCCTGCATCAGAAAATCGAGCCTGCGGCCTACCGCCTCATTGCGACCGAGTACATTTAAAACCTCCGCTACATGAGTATCGAGTCGATCTAGTTCCTCTTCGACATCCAGTTTTTGCGCCAGCATAACCAGTTCCTGCTCGAGGCGATTTTCATTCGCGGTTTCACGCCACTGCTTCAGTTTCTCATCGAGACTGGATTCCCATTTTTCACGCAAGGCCGCCACAATTTCAGGGCGGTGCTTACGCACTTCACCAACAATATCGCTGACCTGTGCACAACGACTGCGGATCAGTTCATCGAGCGCCTTACCCTCCGCTTCGCGGCCTTGCTGTAATTGTTTGAGTGCCGCCTTGAGGCAGGATATGGCGAGTTCATCGAGCGCAGACAAATCACGTTCGTCATCGTTGATCACACCGGGCCAGCCGAGGATATCGGAGACCGACAACTTGCTGCCCTCATGCACTATATCCAGTATCTGCTGTTCTACCTTGCGCAGGCTCAAAACGATTTCCGGATTGAGGGCTATGTCAGCCTGCGGTTGCTGATCAAGCTTGTAGCGCAGACCCAGATCGACTTTACCGCGTGTCAGGTACTTCGCCGCCAGCTTGCGTACCTCGGGTTCGAGTTGCCTGAAGTCTTCCGGCAGTTTAATGCCGGTCTCGAGGTAACGATGATTAACCGAGCGCAGCTCCCAGGTTATAGACCCGGCATCATTGCTTTCCTGTACCCGGGCAAAGCCGGTCATGCTTCGTATCACAGCGTCATTCTCGAAAGTAGTGGCATCCGGCATGATAGCCTATTTTGCAGTTTCGCTTAAGCCGCATCTGGCATCAGGCATCAATTCTTGCGGACGGCCTTCTCCCTGACGAGTATACTTGCCGATCATTTTTACGGAGACGACCAATAATGCGACCCAGTGCTCGTGCAGTGGATGAGTTAAGACCTGTCACAATTACGCGTAACTACATCAAGCATGCAGATGGCTCGGTGCTGATCGAGTTCGGCGATACCCGCGTCATTTGCACAGCTTCGATTGACAATTCGGTACCCGGCTTTTTACGCGGCAAGGGTAGCGGTTGGGTGACCGCGGAGTACGGCATGCTACCGCGTTCGACGGGCAATCGCATGCGTCGCGAAGCCAGTAGTGGACGCCAGGGAGGACGCACCATGGAAATCCAGCGCCTGATCGGTAGAGCGCTACGTGCCAGCATAAATACTGAAAAACTGGGCGAGCGCACCATTACCGTGGATTGCGATGTAATCCAGGCCGATGGCGGCACCCGCACCGCATCAATTTCAGGCGCCTGGGTGGCGCTGTCGGATGCGATCCAGGGCTTGATCGATGCCGGTGATCTCGGACAGAACCCGATCGAATGCCAGGTAGCCGCTATATCAGTAGGCATTTACCAGGGCGAACCGGTTCTCGATCTCGACTATGCCGAAGACTCCACCGCGGACACCGACATGAATGTAGTAATGAACAATCGGGGTGGATTTATCGAAGTCCAGGGGACTGCCGAAGCCGAGGCTTTTACAGATATTGAATTAAATAACATGCTGGCACTGGCACGCACGGGGATAACGCGCATTTTCGATCTCCAGATAAAGGCATGAAACAACTGGTACTGGCATCGGGAAACCCTGGTAAATTGCGCGAGTTATCGGCAATCCTCGGCGAACTAGGCTACCAGTTGCATGCCCAGTCTGAATTCGATGTGGATGAGGTCGCTGAGACCGGCACTACTTTCGTCGAAAACGCGATCATCAAGGCCCGTCATGCCGCAGCGCTGACCGGTTTACCGGCGCTGGCCGACGATTCCGGAATCGAGGTCGACGCACTCGACGGGGCACCGGGAGTATACAGTGCTCGCTTTTCCGGTGCCGATGCCGACGATGCGGCCAACAATGCCTTGCTGGTCGATAAATTACGCGATATCCCGCCGGCGCAGCGCACTGCACGTTATCGCGCGGTAATCGTATTGATGCGCCATGCGGCGGACCCGTCACCTTTGATCTGTGAAGGTAGCTGGGAGGGTATGATTCAGCTGGAACCCTCCGGAGACGGGGGTTTCGGCTACGATCCTTACTTCTTTCTGCCCGACCGGGGGTGCACCAGCGCGCAACTGAGCGCCAGCGAGAAGAACCGGCTCAGCCATCGTGGAGCGGCGCTGGAGGAGTTGAAACGCAAACTGAACGAGCAGGATGTTTAGCAGCAATCCCCCGCTTGGTCTTTACATCCACCTGCCCTGGTGCGAAAAAAAATGTCCCTACTGCGATTTTAATTCCCACCAGGCCGACTCAATTCCTGAACAGGCCTATATCGAGGCATTGCTCGAAGATCTTGAGCAGGATTTGCCACTGGTATGGGGGCGCGGCATCGATTCGATATTCATTGGTGGCGGTACACCTTCGCTATTCTCGGCTGCTGCGATCGAGCAGCTGTTTTCGGGACTGCGTTCATTGCTGAATTTTGCCCCTGCGATCGAAATTACGATGGAGTCGAATCCGGGCAGCGCTGATGCAGAAAATTACCAGGGTTACCGTGAAGCCGGCGTTAATCGCCTCTCGATCGGGGTGCAGAGTTTCAACGATCAACACCTTAAAACGCTCGGTCGCGTGCACAACGGCGAGCAAGCCAGGCGTGCATTTGCAATCGCGCGTACGGCCGGGTTCGATAACATCAATCTCGATCTGATGTTCGGCCTGCCGGCGCAAAACCTGGCCGCGGCAACTGCCGACCTGGTGCAGGCGATAGCGCTCGGGCCGGAACACATATCGCTGTATCAATTGACGCTCGAACCCAACACGCTGTTTCATCACCAGCCGCCAGCGAATATGCCCGACGACGATCTGTGCTGGGAACAACAAAACGCCTGCCAGGCGTTGCTGGCCAGGCATGGTTATGATCAATATGAAGTTTCAGCCTACTGCCTGAACAAGCGTGAATGCAGGCACAATTTGAACTACTGGCATTTCGGTGATTACCTCGGCATCGGCGCGGGTGCACACGGCAAGATTACCCTTGGCAGCGAAAACCGGGTGCTACGCCGGGTACGCCAGCGTCAACCCCGCGCCTACCTCGAACGGACCGGTTGTGACCGTATCTCAAGTGAGACCATCCTGGATGAAGATGATCTACTGTTTGAATTCATGCTCAATGCGTTGCGGCTCAAACACGGGTTCGATATCAGTCTGTTCCGCGACAACACCGGGTTATCATTAAACTTGCTGCTACCCGGGCTGGAACAGGCACGTGATAAGGGTTTAGTCGAATTTGACGGGGTAAAAATAGTCCCAACAGAGCTTGGTTTTTGTCATTTAAACGACTTGCAGGGGCTTTTTTTACAACTGCACAATGCAAAAAGAAGGCCATTTTTTGAATCGTCCGGAGAAATTACTCACAACTAAATTATCAGCAGCAAAAATGTCAAGCGCTTTCTGGATTTTTTTTTCAGCCAAAAACCAGGTTTCTTAAGTCATTGATTATTATAGTTTTATTAAGTTGGTTAAAAAGTGACTAATCTAACAGAAACCCAGCGTTTTACAGGCTTTGCGTAATCTCCGCTTGAGTTATGCACAAAGTTATCCACAGTTTTTGTGGATAAAATTAGCGCTCACAATCGGCTCAAGGCATTATAAGATTTTAGTCATAAAGCACTTTAAGTTTCATTCCTAAATGGGTTCTCGAAATGACCAAAATCAACTAAAAAACACTTGCACTTTGTCCATTAAAAGGTCAAAATTCGCGCCCTTTAGCGCTCGACCCATAGAAGCAGTACCATGAAACAAGACATTCATCCCGATTATAGAGACGTTGTATTCCAGGATATCTCATCCGATTTCGCGATCCTGACAAAGTCCACCGTGCCCACCAGAGAAACTATCACCTGGGAAGACGGCAACGAGTATCCATTGCTGAAACTCGAAATTTCGAGCCAGTCGCACCCCTTCTATACCGGTAAGCAGCACATCCTGCAAACCGCAAAACAGGTCGACAAGTTCCGTCAGCGCTACGGCAAGTAATTTTTTGCAATATCCAAAAAGGGTGCCCTGGCACCCTTTTTTTTGCCTTGAATAAAGCGCGGCATCACCCAATAATTAAACCATGAAGTTCGCCACTACCCTGTTGCTCATACTGAGTCTCACACTCAACGCCTGTGCCACCAACCCGGTGACCGGCAAAAGTGATTTCGCGCTCGTCTCGGAATCCGAGGAAATCAATCAGGGGCGAAGCTACCACAATCAGATTATTGCCGAATATGGCATCTACGATGACCCCGTATTGCAACAATACGTGAATGGTATCGGTCAGGAGCTGGCCGCCAGGAGCCATCGTGCGCACCTCAAGTTTACCTTCACGGTGCTGGACTCCCCGGAGATCAATGCATTTGCCTTACCGGGTGGTTATGTCTACATCACGCGTGGCATCATGGCCTACCTCGACTCGAAGGCCGAACTCGCCGGTGTGCTGGGACATGAAATCGGGCATGTTACCGCGCGCCACTCGGTACGCCAGCAATCCGGCCAGATGGCGTCAACACTGCTTAGCGTATTGATTACCGCCACCACCGGCCAGTCCGGACTGGGGGATCTCAGTAACCAGCTTAGTAGCGGGATAATACGTGGTTACGGC
>JBATHL010000148.1:0-1709 GCA_049666745.1 Gammaproteobacteria bacterium | reverse complement strand
GCCTGGTGTACCAGCCAGAAGCGATGGTCCCTGGTAATCGCGCCGATGTCGTCGGCCCTAGCCATGCCCTGACCGCCATGCCCCGATACCTCGACAATCGCGGCGTCACCATCGCCGGTGGTTCAAGCGAAGTGCAACGGAAAATTCTCGCCAAATCAGTGCTGGGGTTATGACGACGATGAACTTTACCCTCTCTGAAGAACAGCAGATGCTGAAAGACAGCGTCGAGAAGTTCCTGCAACAGAACTACGAATTTGAAACCCGTCGCGCCCTGGCTGACTCTGAGCTGGGTTACAGTGAGGAAAACTGGAAAATCTTTGCCGAACTTGGTTGGCTGTCGGTTCCCTTTGCCGAGGCAAGTGGCGGGTTTGGCGGCAGTATGGTTGATGTCATTACCCTCACTGAAGCATTGGGTAAGGCGTTGGCCACCGAACCGTTTGTGGCCAGCCTTATTCTCGGTGGCCGGCTGGTCGAATTATTGGGCGATACTGAGCAGAAACAAGGCATTATCCCTTCGCTTATCTCGGGTGATATACAGCTGGCGCTGGCGCACACCGAGCGCGGCGGGGGAGGTGATCCCGCCTGCGTCGGCTGCGAGGCCTATCGCGATGGCGATGACTACCTGCTAACCGGCGAAAAGCTGATGGTGTTGAACGGCCCCAGTGCGGATAAGCTGCTGGTTACCGCCCGCAGCAGCGGTGACAAGCGCCATCGACAGGGCATCGAGGTCTTGCTGGTGGATGCCGCCATTTCCGGCATCAGCAAGTGCTGCTACCGCACCCTCGATGGTATGCGCGCGGCGGATATTCATTTCGACCAGGTTCGTTTACCAGCGACGGCCCGTCTGGGCGAGCCCGCAACCAATATCGATGCGATTGAAACGGTCATCGACGAGGCGGTTGTGGCCTTCGCTGCAGAAGCCATCGGGGCCATGGAGATTCTGACCCACGACACTGTCGAGTATGCCAAAACGCGCAAACAGTTCGGCACTGCAATTGGCAAGTTCCAGGCACTGCAATTTCGTATGGTGGATATGTGGATAGCCCAAGAGCAATCAAAGTCGGCGTTATATCTGGCGGCGCTGGGCCAGTCCGAGGGAGGGTCAGTAGCCCAACGCGTGGCCTCTGCGGTTAAGGTTAAAACCACTAAAGCCTCCAGGTTTGTGGGCGAGCAGGCGGTGCAGATTCACGGTGGTATTGGCACCACCGATGAGCTTCGCGTCGGTCACTATTTTAAGCGACTGCTGTGTATCGAGGCGCTGCTGGGCAGCATGGACTACCACCTGGATCGGTATGCGAGGCTAATGCATAGCTAGTGTGATTGCGGCAGATAACAGTAGGTTTTTTACCTCTATTGCATCTGAATTTGCAGACAAACTAACGCTAGTACCATCTTCTCCCAGCGTTTCTTCTTGCATATTGCGCAATATGCAATATCAGCATACAATACTTGCGTACTCAGAAGGAAAACTGGGAATTGATCAAGAGCATCAGGCACAAAGGACTGAAGAAATTCTTCAAAAGTGGTGGCAACGATACCCGGGGCATCAATTCCGACCATGAGGGCAAACTGCGCGACCAGTTGGCGGCCTTGGACTCCGCTACAGATATTGCGGATATGGATTTGCCGGGGTGGCGCCTACACCCCTTGAAGGGAAAGGATAAAGGGCGGCACGCTATCTGGGTCAGCGGCAACTGGCGAATGACCTT
>JBATHL010000147.1:0-2514 GCA_049666745.1 Gammaproteobacteria bacterium | reverse complement strand
AGTATATTCCGCAGGTGCACAGACTGATCATAAACGACTCTGGCATCATGTGATGGAAGCCGGTTCGCCTCATGGTATGGCATACGGCAGCATGGCCTCAATGGGGATGCGCCGGATCGAGGCAGGAATTCTGGATAACATTTCAGATTTTGATGTCTCGATGACACCTTTCCAGGCCGGACTGGGTGCCTTTATAGAGCTGGACAAGGAAGGCTTTATTGGCAGGGAGGCGTTGCTTGAAGTGGACAAGCGATCTTTGCTGCTTGGCCTCAAGTGCGAAACTGCAACGCCGGGGCATCGAGATGAAATACTTGAAGCCTCTGTTGCTGTCGGCCATGTCAAGGCGGCCGATTGGTCGCCGGCGCTGAACTGCGGCATTGGTTATGTCAGATTTAACGAGCCCAGGGATTGGACAGGGCGGACCCTGGCTTTAAAAACGGGGAGAGGTACTGTTCCCTGCGAGATCGTTAAGTTGCCTTTTTACGATACCGAGAAGCGTATTCCGAGGGGTATTGATAAGTCTATCCCTTAATTCGAAGGCTCGAGACCGTGTCCTTTCGGTTCTATTCCACCACCCGATCTCGCGCCCCCTGATTCCACGCTAATGCTCACGCCATGTGTTTCGATAATACTTTTTACCAATCAAAGACCAACTCCAGTGCCTTCATAAGATTGATCGAGTCGATTGAAAAGCCTGAAAATCAGTTCATGGTATTGAGGGTCGATACCAATACCATTGTCGCTGACACAGCAACTGGTTTCATCTCTCTGGTTTTTTTGCGCTTAAAGTCGGGATTGGAGCCAATGCCGTGCATCCGTCCTGGCCGACGATCATCTTTCAAAGCGGAAAGGCGATCGCCACCGCCTCTAATCTACTAATAAATGGCTGTATGGCTTGAACTGGTTCCATCGACTGCCCGATAACTTGAAAGGTATCGCATATCTGATGCTCGCCTCGTTTGTGTTTTCACTGATGGCTTTGCTGATCAAGCTGCTAGGACAGAGCTTACACATCACGCAGATTCTGCTGCTGCGTCAAATCGGCATGACTATCATGGTGGCGCCGGCGATACTGCGGAATTTTCCCGGTTCGCTGCGCTCTACGCGTTCAGGATTGCAGCTGACCCGTGTGTTCTTCGCCCTGGTGGCGATGCTCTGTGGATTTAGCGCGATCATTCATATGCCATTGGCGGATGCCACCGCGATCTTCTTCGCCAAGAGCTTTTTCGTTACCATTTTCGCGGTCGTCTTTCTCGCTGAAACTGTCGGAGTGTATCGCTGGGGCGCAGTGTTGGTTGGCTTCGTCGGCGTTTTGATCATGCTGCAACCCGGCACCGATAATTTTTCTATTTATGGCCTGGCATCGCTAACCGGTGCGGCAGGTGCCGCAGCCGTAATGATATTGCTCCGCCTGCTTTCGCGCAGCGACAGCGCTAATACGATTATGATCTACGGGGCACTGGGGGTCGGCGTGGTCATGACATTACCCGGGATATATTTCTGGCAGGAGCCGACGGCGTCGGAATGGCTTTTGCTCGTCGCGGTGGCGGTAGTTTCGTACTTTGCGCAAAAATGTAACATCTTCGCCTACAAACACGGCGAAGCGTCGCTACTGGCATCGCTGGATTATGTGCGCCTGTTGTGGGCCACGTTGTTCGGTTACCTGGTATTCGATCAGTTTCCCGGCGGGTCGACCTGGTTCGGCGCGGCCATCGTCGTCGCTGCTGCGATCTTCATGATTTACCGCGAGACGCGGCGCAAACGTGGTTGGATTGCTGCGTCCAGGCGTGACGGGGAAAGTTAACTGTCGCCGTTGCTATGGATGCATTATTTTAACCCTCTTGTCGCCAGTTTTTTGTCGGCCAAAAAAAGGCCGGGTCGCCCCGGCCTCTCAAGCAGAAAATGAATCCGGGTTCGCTCAGGCGAACCACCACCGTTCGGCGTTCTTCATGCCGTCCAGTTCCCAGGCGTTCCCGATCTGTTCGGGAAGGCCGAGTTTGTCGTTCACCGCCATCACGTCACTGAGAAAGAGTGGTAGTATCACGCCCCCCTCGGTGTTGACGATTTTTTGCATTTCGACATAGATTTGTCTGCGGTTCGCCGGATCCAGTTCGGCACGGCCCTGGAGGAGCAATTTGTTGAATTTCTCGTGTTTCCAGGCAGTGTCGTTCCAGCTGGCATCCGCGGCATAAATCTGGGAAAAAATCCAGTTTTCCGTGGGCCGGCCGCTCCAGTAGCAGGCAACCCATGGCTTTTTCAACCACACGTCGGACCAGTAGCCGTCATTGGGTTCGCGTTTAATGTCGATATTGATTCCGGCGGGCTTGGCCGATTCGCGCATTAGCTGCCCGGCGTCCACCGCGCCGGCGAAGGCCGTATCCGCGGCGTGGAATTCCACCGACAGGTTCTCCATTTTGGCCTGTTTCAGGTGCCACTTCGCCTTGTCGGGATCGTATCCCCGCTGCGGCAGCTCTTCGGTGGTTGCGCGATACACGTTGGCCGGGCCGATCGGGT
>JBATHL010000146.1:0-1772 GCA_049666745.1 Gammaproteobacteria bacterium | reverse complement strand
CGACACGGGTGTGCGCCAGTCGACGCGTGGTGGCGGTTGTTAGTGGCACAAAATTCTCCGTTGAGCGATTTTTACTGATTAAATTGGTGGGTGACATTATCATGCGCTATTGCACAGGAACACCCTTGAATGAGCAAATCCTCCCATATTATTCGACTCAGTGATCGCGGCAAAGGCATCCTGATGTCGATCGGGGGAGTGTTGATACTAAGCCCCGACAGCTTGTTGATCCGGCTTGCCGGGCTGGACGATTTTACGCTGTTATTTTATCGTGGTCTGTTCCCGGTAGTCGCGATCAGCCTGATCCTTTTAATTTACTATCGCGCGGGTTTCTTAGCTGCGCTGCTGCGAATTGGCTGGGCAGGAGTTCTCAACGGGGTCTTTTTTTCCGCCGTCAACATCACTTTTATCAGCGCAATTCAAAGAACCTCGGTCGCAAACACGTTGTTGTTTTTATCTTCAGCACCCGTTTTTGCAGCTATTTTGTCGTTGCTGGTACTGCGCGAAAACCAGCGGCCAGGCACCTGGCTGATCATCGCCTTATCGTTGCTAAGCATATTCATCATCGGTTGGGGTAGCTACGGCGGCAATGGCCTGGTCGGTGATTTGCTGGCGCTTTGCTGTGCAATCTTTACTGCCTGCAGCGCGGTGCTGGTGCGTTACAAAAAACATATCGACCTGGTGCCATCGGTCATCATCGGCAGTTTTTTTACCGCTTGTTACGCGTTCAGCCGTTCACCGGATCTGGCGATATCCTCGACGCAACTGCTGTATGTCGGGATCATCGGATTCATCCTGGTGCCGTTCGCCTTTATCGTGCTGACGATAGCACCGAGATACGCCAATTCGGCCGAGGTGCAACTGGTCTACCTGCTGGAAAGCATACTCGGTCCGCTGTGGGTCTGGCTGGTGATCAACGAAACGCCTTCGCTGAACACCCTTGTCGGCGGCAGCATGCTACTGGTCTCGGTGGCCTGGTTTGCGCAGCATACGATCCGGCAGGAAGCAAAAATAGTTTGAACCCGGCCTTAACCCCGACAGGCGATCAGGTTCACCATTTCAAACGCTATCGTCGCCGCCGCCAAAGAGGTAATTTCAGCATGGTCATAAGCCGGCGCAACTTCGACCACATCGCCAGCGACCAGGTTCATGCCCTGCAGGCCGCGCAAAATACCGACCAGTTCGCGGCTGGTAATGCCTGCAATTTCGGGCGTTCCGGTTCCCGGGGCATGCGACGGGTCGAGCACGTCGATATCGATCGACAGGTACAACGGGTTATCGCCAATCCGATCCCGAATGCGTTTTACCACGTGTTCAACCCCGTGCGCTTCCAGTTCGTCACAATGCACCACCTTGAAGCCGAGTTCTGCATCGTTTGCCAGATCGTCAGGACTATACAACGGGCCGCGAATGCCGACATGCATGGACGCATCATCGTTAAACAGGTTTTCTTCGGCAGCACGCCGAAACGGCGTACCGTGTGTATAAGGCGCGCCGAAATAGGTATCCCAGGTATCGAGATGGGCGTCGAAATGGACCAGGGCCACCTGGCCTGCAACCTTGTTCACCGAACGCAGTAACGGCACCGCGATAGTGTGATCACCGCCCAGGCTGATGATTGCCGGCGCTTTCTTATACAACTCGTCGGCAGTCACTTCGATCTGCGCGATCGCTTCTTCTATGTTGTAGGGATTGCAGGCCACGTCTCCGGCGTCGGCAACCTGGATTGTTTTGAACGGTTCGGTATCGTAAGCCGGATGAAAATTAGTGCG
>JBATHL010000145.1:0-10043 GCA_049666745.1 Gammaproteobacteria bacterium | reverse complement strand
ACGCTATGCTATCGCATCGTTCCCGATAATCAATCAACATTAAGATTGCGACATGTGCGCACTGCTGTACGGAACAAACACCTGATCGCAGATTCACTGGCGTGTTAAGGCAACCTTGGGGGTAAGTCCGTAAAAGTGTAACGAGGCATGGAAGCCGAGTTCCAAGCGATTCCATGGATGGACCAAACGGCGTTTTTTGCCGTTTGGGAGCGCCTTTTGCAGACTTACCCCCAAGGTTGCCGCCTACTGTCAGGAGGAAACTGGCGAAACCCCTCGCGCCGTAAAGGCCGGGTGCTGATTTTTAAGTCTTATCTCCAGGCAGGGGCATATTATTCCGGACAGTAGTGGACTTGTGCGTGAATGACACAGGTATAAAAAAAGGCTCCCGAGGGAGCCTTTTAAGTCAAGCTATATCAGCTTAAGGCAACCATTTCTTCCAGGTGTCCTGGTTGGCTTCCATCCACTCCTCGACCACTTCTTCGACATCACGTTTCTTGACGTCGATTTCGTAAATCATGCCCGCCTGCTGCGCGTTGGTCAGCCGATGTTTTCTGATTACCTCGACGGCCTCGGGATGTTCCTTCATGAGCTCGGGATTGGCGTACTTGAAAGTGACATCATCCGGCCAGGCAGCCTCGGGCGGCAACTTGACTTCAACCAGATCAAGCGCGTGGTGTATCCAGTGTGGCGCCCAGGCATAGGCAATAAAGGGCTCGCCGCGTTTGTACTTGGCCTGAATTTCAGCCCAGTGTGCCGTTTCAGAACCGAGCGCCTGTGCGTAAAAATCCACACCCAGCGAATCCATTCGTTGCTGATCTTCACAGGCCCAGGCGGCAATTGGACAACCGATCAGGTTACCCCTGTCGCCGGATTCGAGGCTCTTGAACATGTGTTTGTACTTGTTCAGGTCCGCAAATGTCTTTAAATCCGGAGTCGATGCGGGAATTCCACGGCTACTATCGCCTTCAACCATGTAACGCGGTATCCAGTAAGCGGTTTCTCCGATGATGCCGCTATCTGCAATGAAAGTTACCGACCCGTCACCGCCGTATTCCTTGAGGTACTTTTCTTTTGTGGGATTGTAGGAAGGCCAGGTTTCACAGTTGTAAAACAGGTCTCCGGCGACAATCCCTTCCCAGACGCCGGGGCCGCCAGGTATGGATACGGTTTTTATTTTGTAGTCGAGCTCATTTTCCAGCACGTACTGAATGGTGCGACAGGTAACCACGCCGCCAGTCCAGTCCGGGTCGGGCACGGTCAAACGTTTGGCCGCCTGCGCAGTGGTTGCAGCACCAAGACTCAGCGTAAGAACTACACTGGCAAGCGCCGCTTTAATTTTAAATGACATGTTAATCTCTCCTCTTCGGATATCCTGAATTATTATATCCGCCGAAAGGCGGCGGAATGAGCCGATAATACTTGTGTTGCAGGTCCTTGTCGAGCCTGCACCCGGCCTGTAAATTCAGGTCAGACCCATGGCTTCACGCTGGGTTTTGGTCCAGGCCTGCGACATTCGATCGAGGATAATCGCAAGCAGTACGACGCCAATACCAGCCTGCAGCGAAAGGCCAATGCTCGCCATGTTCATACCGTCGAACACTTCCAGACCAAGCCCCTTGCCGCCAATCAACGGAGTAACGACTTCCATCGCCAGCGCCATCATGATGCCCTGGTTGATACCGAGCATTACCGCCGGAATCGCCATCGGAATCTTGACTTTCATCAAAGTCTGCGTCATCGATGCACCAAACGAATTCGAAACCTCGTCGATCTGCTCGGGCAACTCGCGAATGCCCAGCGTGGTACAGCGTACAATAGGTGGAAGCGCATAGATCACGGTAGCGATCACCGCCGAGACCTGCCCACCCTGAAAAAACATCACAACCGGCACCAGGTAAACGAACACCGGCATCGTTTGCATCGTATCGAGTACCGGCTTGACGATAGTATCGGTGGTTTTACTGTAGGCCGATATAATACCCAGCGGCACTCCGAACAAAACACAAATCAGGACCGAGACCAGTACCGTTGACAGCGTAATCATGGCGAACAACCACAGGTCGGTGGCGCCGATAAACAACAATCCCAACAAAGTAACAATAGCCAGCCCGCGCCCGCTGAACAGGTAGGCGCCCGCGACGAATACCAGACTTGTGTACCACCAGGGCAAACCCTTCAGAAAACTGTTCAACGGGTTGATCAATCCATACCACAAGCTTTCCTTGATTCCCTGCGTAATGCCGTAAAACAGGTCGTTGGTAATCAATTCATCCATGTACTGGTTTACCGGCGTACGGAAGCGGTACTCCCAATCGCGCGGAAACTTGCCATACAGGTCGGTATAGGCTTCGAGCAGCATCAAAACCGCGATCAGGACCAGGCTCGCAACCAGGAAGCTACGCGCCATCATGAATTCACGCAGCTTGCCGGCGAAATCCGAATCGATGACTGCAACCAGTTTGCACACCACAGAAGTGACAAGCGAGGTGACGAAATTTCCGCCCGCGGCAATTTTTCGCCAGATCCAGTCGATACCGTACTCGATGTAAAGAATCGGTTTGACGTTTTCGAGACCCTGTGGAAACAGCCGAAAGACATGGTCATGCCCGCTCTGGCTAACCTGTTCGGTATGCCCCATCGCATAGGTGACGCGATCGAGAATGATCGCCATCAAGACAATAGCCAGCCCGCCTTCGAGCGCCTTGCCGACATTAAGCCGCTGTAATCCCTGGAACACGATATCGCCGAGTCCCGGCGAGCCGATGAAAGTAGCGAGCACGACCAACGCCAGCGCCATCATGACGGTCTGGTTGACGCCCAGTTTGATCGATGGCATCGCCAGTGGAATCTTGACCTTGAGCAGCGATTGCGCGCGCGTCGCACCAAAGGATGTCGCCGCCTCGTCGATCCCCGCCGGGACCTGCCGGATACCGAGGTTGGTCAGGCGCACCACCGGCGGCAAGGCGTAAATGACCGTGGCCAGAATCGCGCCGGGCGCGCCGATGCCGAACAGGTAAAATGCCGGGATCAGGTAAACGAAGGCCGGTAGTGTCTGCATCGTATCGAGTATCGGCCTGATAAAGGCTTCGAAGCGGTCGCTTTGTGACGCCATAACACCGAGCAACACACCGATTGCGATTGATATCAGGATTGAAATACACATCAGGCTCAGGGTTTCCAGCGACTCGTCCCAGAAGTCGAGTACCAACCACGAACCGACTGCAATTATTCCGAGTAGTCCCAGGCGTAAGCCACCATAGGCAAATGCCGGCAAGACGAGGATGACGAAGACGATCTGCCACTGGGTGAAAATCAAAAAATCAACCATGCCTTCATAAAACCAGATAACACCGGCGGCCATGGCGCGCGTGGTAGGTTGAATATACGGGAAAAATGCGTCTTTGAAGGCGTCGGTTTTTTCGGCGAAGGGAAATGCGTCGATCAGGCTCTGCGGAAAAATGGTTTCTGCGCCGTGTGTCTTCCAGACGATCAGCGATAACGCGAGCAGCAAGAAAGTGATCACCCAACTGCGATGCTCCTGCCAGGTATAAGCCCACCAACCCGTGTCCGGTTGCTCGCCAACCACTGAACTCATAAGTTAACCATCGGTTTGCTAAATTGCGCCTAGCTTAGCCTTGATCCGAGATACCTGCAACATCGACAACCCTTGTTTACAGCTCGCTCGGGTTCGGGCTAAGATATCTTGCAGATCCAGCCGATAACGAGAATTACGATGTCTGAAACGCCCAAGATTGTCTGTAAGAATATCTGGAAGATATTAGGCACCTACCCCAAACGGACGCTGGAAAACCTGGATCGATCGCTGTCACGCGCCGAGGTTCAGGCTCAGACCGGGCATGTTATCGGTGTTAACGACGTCTCATTTGAAATCAACAAGGGCGAAACCTTCGTCGTCATGGGCCTGTCGGGCAGCGGCAAGTCGACCCTGGTACGCTGTATTTCGCGCCTGATTGAGCCCACCGCCGGCGAAATGATTATCGATGGTGAAGACATCATGGATTACAACGATGCCCAGCTTACCGAGTTAAGGCGTTTTCGCATGAGCATGGTGTTCCAGCACTTTGGCCTGTTCCCTCACCGAAAGGTCATCGACAATATTTCTTTTGGGCTTGAAATTCGCGGCATGGACAAGAAAGAACGCAAGGCGAAGGCGATGGAAGTGCTGCAAAAAGTCGGACTGGACGGTTGGGCCGACCACTACCCGCGCGAACTCTCGGGCGGCATGCAGCAACGGGTCGGTCTCGCGCGCGCGATGGCGGTAGATCCGGAAATCCTGATCTTCGACGAACCTTTTAGCGCGCTCGATCCGTTAATCCGCCGGGAAATGCAGGACGAACTGATCAATATTCAAAACGAAGTGCAAAAGACCATGATTTTTATCACCCATGACTTCCTCGAAGCGATCAAGATGGGTGATCACATCGCAATTATGAAGGATGGTGTCGTGGTACAGATCGGCACACCGGAAGAAATAGTAGCCAACCCGGTAGACGACTATGTGCGCGAGTTCACCGAAGACGTACCCCGTTACAAGGTTCTTAGTGTTGGCAAGATCATGCGCGAGGCCTCGGATGCGATTAAATCAAATGGTGCCGAACGCGTTGACGAACACGCCAAGCTGGATTCGTTGATCGACACCGTGATTGCTGCAGATGGGCCACTCGCGGTGGTCGATAAAAATGACAGGATCATCGGTGAAATCGATCAAGCCATGATTTTGAAGGCTATGGACAGTCGTTCATAGGATTGACAGCATCATGTCGGCGCTACCCCCACTGGACAGACAGCCAACCGCAACAGCGTAGACCTCCCCATCGCCCGGCGAAATCGAGCCTAAGCGCCAGCTAAAACTATTCCCCTTCGATCGATTGTCACAAAATCTCCACTACGAATCTGCGCCATTGCGGCCAGCGATATCTCGAGTACCGGAATTTCAAGAGCGTAGAGTCGATTCGCAACCAGTGTGCCGACGCTTACATTGACATCAGGCTCACCGAGCACGAAGGCGAGCGGGCCGCTGCCATTGCGCAAGGTTTCGGCGATACCGCCGGGTGTGCCCGCCGATCCCCTGCTCCGCGGGATGAACAGGATACTGCCACCCACCAGTTGCTGGAACTGGGGGTGATGAACATCAATGATTTCACCGTTTAGCGGGTTAAATCCACCCCAGAAACTGAGCGTATCATCGAGCACCATGGCCGGGCCCATCGCGCGACCGGGAATTAGAACCCGGGTCTCGATATTGCTTGCCGGCCGACTCATTCGGCCACCCATTGATCGAGTACGACCTCGCCATTGACCGCCGATTCAACGCATTCGCTCAGGCTGCCAATAACTACTTCCACCGGTAACATGCCAGGCGCGTAATAGGCCCACTTGGCTGAATTGGTCATTATCTTGCCTTGCAGGCCATTAATTGCCGGTGAAAAATAGGTACAGGTATCGGTAATAATTTTAATCCCGGCCTGTTCCATTGATTCTATCCAGCCCTGTTGTCGAACCTGGTGATGGACGTGTCGACTGGTGGTCAGGTAAAACACCAACCCGGGATGAATACTACGGCCATTCAGTAATTTAACCAGGCGATCGAACTCGGCGTAGGAGAAGTGTGGGGTTCCAAGGGCGATTCCGGCCAGTGCCTGCTTCGAGTTGCCGCCGAGTTCAGCGCGTGCCTGTTGCAGATCGCCGGGGGTTAACTCGATGGTTTGAACCGGTGGCTGACCCTGAAACGCCATTTCGAAGCTGGTAGCTTCAGGCGTTATACCAATGGCGTGGAACAACGGTACGCTACCCGACGAACTGCCGGCCGCACTGATTGCTTTTAAATCGTCTTCATTACATTCATCCGACAGACCCACAATAGCGGGGACCAGGTTGCGGTTGTTGCGACCTATAAAATGCCCGAGCAGATGATAAAACAAATCGCCGCGACGAATGGTATTCGGGATATTGCCAACATCGAAAAGAATTTTTGCCGCGCGCGCCTCGTCGCGGTGCAATTTACTGTAAGGTACCCGCCCGGTAACCGCCGCACAGACATCAAGAAAATCACCGTAGCTGTTGGTACGCGCCCCGATGACAGAATTATAGAAGCTGACCGCATTCGATTCGGAACCGACGATATGCGCACCCAGTTCGGGTCGGTCAGGTAATTGGTAGGGAGCGCAGGTCCACACCGGGTTGCAACCCAGCTTGACGTAGGCCTGCATCAATTGCCTGGCCTCGTCCATTTCCCGGCTGGCGAGTGGATCGCGTATCGACAGATCGTTCAATGCCACCAGTCCATTGTTGGTCCAGGAAGGCACGGCCAGGGTTGCCCCATACTCGAGCATGTAATTGACGAAGTCGAGATGCGCACGGCCGTTGTAAAAACAGGCATCGATGTGCGCGAAACTGATATCGATCAACCGCTCTGCCTGGTCGATATGGGCGGCAGCAACAATGGTTTCCATGGCAAACTGCATGGCCTTGCCCAGCTTGCCGTCGAGTCGGTCCTGATCAAGCCTGTTTAACTGCAAAACACTATTTACCAGTCAGCCAACTCAGGTTTATAAAAATAACCGCGGCTACGTTGTGCGCCAGCCGGGGTCGCCAGTTCGTGGCAGGTTTCGAGCTCCATACCACGATCACAGCCATTTTGTAAAACCACCCTGCCTGAATTCATAATCGATACCTGCCACTTGAGTTACTGCTGTTTAAGGCATAATCTGCTGCTAATTCTGCTGACATGCAAGGGGAATTTTATGGAGGACCTCGAAACCTGGCTCGAACGCGTTTACCGGGCGGATGGTGAACGTAAAACACTGGATGCGCTCTACGACGAATGGGCGAGCGATTATGACCAGCAACTCTGGGCCAGCGGTAATCCTTACATCGCGATAGCGACCGGTATGGTCGGTCGACATGTGCGTGATTTCGACGCCAGAATTCTGGATGTCGGCTGTGGCACCGGCAACATGGCGCAAGTGCTACACCAGATGGGCTACCATAACCTTGAAGGCCTCGACCCTTCCTCAGGCATGCTCGCGGTTGCGCAAAGGAAGGAAGTGTACGAGCAATTGCATCAGCTTTACCTGGACACCCGGGTCGATTTGCCCGATGCTCACTATGATGCCGTGGTGGCCGCCGGCGTCCTTACTCACGGTCATGCGCCAGCAGAATCTCTCGATGGCATCATTAAACTCACCCGCAGGGATGGCATCATCATTTTCTCACTGTCGACCATCGCCCACGACGAGTACGGCTTCAAACAGAAGATAGCCGAACTCGACGCCGCGGGCCAATGGGAAAAGCTCGATCAATCGTTGTTGTTTCGGACTTATCCTTTCTCGGATAAAGAGGCGCATTTACGCCATTGGGTACTGGCCTATCGGAAATGTTAATCCAGCGTAAGCGCTATGACCTCCGGTATTTACCGGAACTGTCGCGGCTAGCTTCGTTTGAATGCACAAATTAAGAGATTTACGCTGTTGCAGGCAGCATAGTGCATCTAAATTCGATTTATAAGCGCTATTTGCTGAAACAAGGCTGCAAAATAGTTGTCTGAGCATTACTATTAGCGGTTGTAATTTGCGATCGCGCATCCACCTAGCGTCAGTTACCAGCCGAAACATTAAAAGTGTCAACTCAAACAACAAAAACCGCCAGGCCACGTCTATGGCTTAGAATTCTCATGGTATTGCTGCTGTTAGCGGCCGTGGGCGGATCCCTGGCTTATAAAAAAATCACGCAGATCCAGCAACAGATTGCCCAGGGTAGCCAGGTTCCACCACCGATAAGCGTGACCGTGGCCACTGCAGAAGCAGAGCAATGGGAACGCCAGGTCAAGGCCATCGGTAACCTGGTGGCTTTTCAGGGCGTGAATATCACCACCGAAGTATCCGGCATTATTACTGCCATAAATTTTGACTCAGGCGACGAAGTCAAAGCGGGGTCTTTGTTGGTCGAACTGGATAATCGCACCGAAATGGCAAACCTGAAATCGGCACGTGCCCAGTTTGAGGCCGACAACAGCCAGTATAAACGTTTAATCAAGCTGAAAGAAAAGTCTTATGCCTCCGTTAACGATATCGATGTGCAGACGTCATTGGTCAATATATCCAGGGCCCAGATCAGTGTCGCCGAGGTGGCACTGGCGAAGAAAAAAATCTATGCACCCTTCTCGGGAAAGCTCGGAATTCGCCAGATCGATCTTGGTCAATATGTCGCACCGGGCACCAACATCGTAACCCTGTTGTCGGTTGACAAACTGTATCTCGATTTCACCTTACCCGAAGGTAAATTCAAAGACCTGATTATCGACCAGGCTATCGAATTCAAAGTTCGAGCCCATCCGGACGAGAAATTTAGCGCCAGGGTCGAAATCTGGAATCCTCAGCTCGACACCAGCACCCGCAATATCTCGGTTCGAGCAGTCGTCGACAATCGTAAGCGCATGTTGGCCCCCGGCATGTTCGCCGATATGAATGTTCGCTCGAAACGCAAGGTATCGGTACTGACGATTCCCGAAACCGCTATTTTTTACAACATTTACGGCGAAGCGGTATACATACTCGAAAAATCGGAAACTGCCGATGGCCAGCAAGAACCTGACTACCGATTGGCAGCTCGGCAGGTTGACGTCACCTATCGCAGTAAAGGTTCCGCCGGTGTCGTCAGCGGCCTCGAAGCGGGAGACATCGTGGTAACCGCCGGTCAGCTCAAGCTGTACCCAAGTCTGCCGGTTACCATCGTCGACGATGTGCCCGAATACCAGGCCAGCCAGCAGTAAGCAGTCATGCTGACCGATTATTTCATCAAGCGCCCGGTGCTGTCACTGGTGATCAGCACCATGATCGTACTGCTTGGCGTGCAGGCTTTTTTTGATACCCAGGTGCGCCAGTACCCGGAGCTGGAAACCTCCATAATCTCGATCACCACGGCTTATCCCGGGGCCAGCGCAGAACTGATTCAGGGTTTCATCAGCACCCCGATCCAGCAGGTGGTATCGAGTACGGAAGGAATCGATTTCGTACGCTCCAGCAGTCGCAACAGCGTCTCGGTCGTTGAAGTACACATGAAGTTAGGCGTCGATGCCGATGTCGCATTAACCGAAGTGAGTACCAAGGTCGGTTCGATCCGCGGTGAATTGCCGGTAGAGTCGGAGGATCCGGTTATCGCCAAACAGTCGGCGGAAGGTTTTGCCCTTGCTTACTATAGCTTTTTCAGCGAAACCCTGTCCGATGTAGAGGTTACCGACTACCTGCTACGCACGATTCAACCGGCATTGTCCACCGTCAAGGGGGTCGCGCAGGCTGAAA
Source organism: Gammaproteobacteria bacterium (assembly GCA_049666745.1). Lineage (GTDB taxonomy): Bacteria > Pseudomonadota > Gammaproteobacteria. Next base: position 723 of record JBATHL010000145.1, on the reverse strand, counting down.
TCCTGGGGGGCAAAACCTATTCGATGCGGGTGTGGATGGACCCGGTCAGAATGTCCGCGCACAAGGTGTCCGCAGCGGATATCGTCAATGCCATCGGTGCTGAAAACTACCAGTCGGCGGCCGGCCAGACGCGTGGGCAACTGGTACAGACCGATGTCAACGCGGTCACCGATACCGGCGACCCCGATATCTTCAGACGGTTTATTATCAAGGATGAAGGCGATAACAAGGTCCGCCTCGGAGATGTGGCCGAAATCGAGCTTGGCGCGGAAAACTATGACTCACTCATCATGTTCGATAACGTACCGTCGATTTATATCGGTATCAACGGTACTACCGATGGCAATCCACTGACCACGATCAAACTGGTAACAGCCAAACTCGAGAAACTGAAAAAGTCATTTCCGCCAGGACTCAATGCTGCTGTCGCTTACGATTCCACTGAATTTATCCAGGCATCGATCAACGAAGTGATTTTCACCCTGGCGCAGGCTTCGCTCATCGTGGTGATAGTAATTTTCCTGTTCCTGGGCTCGTTCCGTTCCACCCTGATCCCGCTGGTCACGATTCCATTGTCGATCATCGGAGTATTGTTTTACATGCAGATCATGGGATACTCGATCAACCTGCTAACACTACTGGCGATGGTGATGGCAATCGGCTTACTGGTCGATGATGCCATTCTGGTGGTGGAAAATATCTACCGGCATATCGGTGAAGGCC
>JBATHL010000144.1:0-13204 GCA_049666745.1 Gammaproteobacteria bacterium | reverse complement strand
GGTCGATACCGCGTTCGGTGTCGGCCTGGCGATGCTGGTGGTGCAGACCGTCACTATCCCGGTCAACAACCTGATTTACACCTGGTTACTGGCGCCCGGCGCGCTGGCCTGGGCCGGCCTCGGCGAGGTTGATCTTTCGTTTTTGCGCCTGATCGCATTTATCGGCGTGATCGCGGCGATGGTACAGGTGCTGGAAATGACGCTCGAATTTCACGTGCCCAAACTGTACCGCGCGCTGGGTATTTTCCTGCCGCTGATCACCGTTAACTGTGCGATCCTCGGCGGCAGCCTGTTCATGGTCGAGCGCAGCTATAGTTTCACCGAAAGCGTGGTCTTCGGCTTTGGATCCGGGTTGGGCTGGGCGCTCGCGATCGTCATGTTCGCGGCCATTCGCGAGCGCCTCAAGTATGCCGATATTCCGCAGGGCCTGCAGGGCCTGGGGATGAATTTCATCGTCGCCGGCATCATGTCACTTGGCTTCATGGCATTCGCGGGTATGGGCTGATGCTGGAAGCGACGCTCGGAGTCATCTTCTTTTCAGCCATCGTGCTGCTACTGGCGTTGTTCGTACTCGGTGCGCGACGTTTGCTGGTGCCACGCGGTGAATACCAGATCGAAATCAATGGCCGCAAAACGGTCAGCGCGCAGATCGGACAGAGCCTGCTCGAAGTATGCCTGCAAGCCGGCGTTCATTTACCGGGCGCCTGTGGCGGCGCCGGCACCTGTGGCCTGTGCAAGGCACGGGTATCGAGTGGTGGCGGCGAGGCGGGCCCGCAGGAACTGGCGCATCTGAGCCAGCGTGAGGCCAGGCGGGGTGCCCGGCTCGCATGCCAGGTACGGGTGCTTGGTGCAATGTCGATCGAGGTAGACGAGAACTACTTCGATGTCAGGACCTGGCAATGCCAGGTCGAGCAAGCACGTAATGTCAGCACGCTGATCCGTGAAATTATATTGCGACTGCCGGAGGGCGAACCGATGGAGTTCCGTGCCGGTGGTTTCGTCGAAATGACTTCGCCAGCATACCAGCTTGAGTTTGCCGAGTTTGATATCGAGCCGGAATTCCGCGACGTCTGGGACAAGTTCAAACTGTGGCAGCTCAAGGCGGGCAGCGATAGCGAAGTAACCAGGGCCTATTCAATGGCCAATCATCCTGCCGAGCAGGGCCTGATCATTTTGAATATACGCCTTGCGTTACCACCACCCGGGCAGCAGGTGCCGCCCGGTGTGGTTTCGAGCTGGTTGTTTTCACTCAAGCCCGGTGACGAGGTTGCAGTGCGAGGTCCCTATGGAAACTTTGCCGTTGAGCCTTCCGAGCGTGAGCTGGTGTATATCGGTGGCGGCGCCGGCATGGCGCCGTTGCGCGCGCAGATCCTCGATTTACTCGAAACCCAGCAATCAACGCGCAAGATCAGTTACTGGTATGGTGCGCGCTCCCGCCGCGAGTTGTACTACGAGGAAGTTTTTCAGCGCTTGCAGGACGAACACGATAATTTTAGCTGGCATCCCGCATTGTCCGAAGCCGAGCAGGGTGACGCCTGGCAAGGTTACAGTGGATTTATCCATAAGGTTGCCTTCGACAATTACCTGGCGCAACATCCGTCCCCCGAAAGCTGCGAGTACTACCTCTGCGGTCCGCCGCTGATGGTGCAAGCGGTACTGGCGATGCTCGATGAGCTCGGGGTGGCAGCAGAGAATATTCATTATGATGATTTTGGCAGTTAACCAACCCTGGAGACTCCCGTTATGACTACCATGTTAATCGCGGTCCCTCTATTCGTACTCGCCGTGGTCGGCCTGGCTATGGGCTTGCTGCTGAGACGGCGACCGCTGTGCGGCAGTTGCGGTAATTGCAGTGAGTGCATCATGCGCAGGGCTCGATCATGACGGGCGAAATCGAGCAGTACATGGCGACTGAACTCGTCAGCTTCAGCCCCGATGACGATATTATTCATGCCATGCGCGTCCTGCTAGACAGGCACTTCTCCGGTGCGCCGGTGCTTGATAGCAACGGCAAAATGGTGGGCATGCTGTCGCAAAAAGATTGCCTGGGTATTGTTTTCAATACCGCCTATCACCAGGACTGGGGTGGCCAGGTTGAGCAATACATGTCCCGTGACGTGGAATATATCGACGCTGGCAGTAGCGTTTCCGATGCGGCCGATAAATTCCTGCACTCGAGCTTTCGTCGTTTCCCGGTATTGCGCGAAGGTCGGCTGGTCGGGCAGATCAGCCGTCACGATGTCATGCGTGCCATCGATGAAATTTACCTGCGCGATAAAACTTGAGTTTCTAGACTAAGGCCCGGTAGACGGCGTCGCGAAAATCTTTGCGGCCGGCGTGATGCAGTGAAGGCAGATATTGTTGCATCAGTATCGCCACGATCTCCTGTTGCGGGTCGACCCAGCAATAGGTGTCGGCCATGCCGCCCCAACCGAAGTCACCGCGCGTGCCCGACGCGCCGGTTTGCGCCGGGTCCATGTTGATGCAATAACCCAGGCCGAATCCGTAACCGCTGAACTCTCCCGCGGCAACGCCATTGAAGCTCAGCGGCAACAGCTTTTCCGCCACTTGATTCATCGTCATCAAGGCCACTGTTTCGGGTTTGATGATGCGGTGTCCGTCCAGTTCTCCACGATTCAGCATCATCTGCGCAAAACGAAAATAATCCGGCGCGGTTGAAACCAGGCCGCCACCGCCGGAATGCATGCTTACCGGTATCCCGGAGATGGCCGAAATGAACGGCGATTTGTCGTTGGTTTCGAGCTGTGCCAGGGCGTCATCTTCGGTGTAGCCGTAGAGGGTGGCGAAGCGCTCGATTTTATGCGCAGGCACCTCGAACGCGGTATCGACCATTTGCAGTGGATCGAGAATCGTCTGTTGCAGGTAATCGGCCAGTGGCATGCCACTCATCAGTTCGACCAGGTAACCACAAACGTCGGTGGCGATGCTGTAATGCCACAGGCTTCCCGGTTGCGCGATCAGCGGGAACTTGAATATGGTTTGCAATATCTGTTCGAGGGTCTGGTCCTGGATACGACCGCGCCAGACTTCGGCATAGAATTCATCGACCGGATGCTTATCGGGCTGGAAACCGTAGCTGAAACCCGCGGTATGGGTCAGCAATTGACGAATCGTGATATCAGATTCGATTTTCCCCTGCCCGTAAACTTCGAGTTTGGCGAGCGCCGGGATCCAGCGTCTGGCGGCGTCGTCCAGTTCGAAATGACCCTGTTCCATCAATGTCATCAGCGCTACGCTGGTAATCGGCTTGGTCATCGAGTAGATGCGGAAAATCGTGTCTTCACGCAGCGACGTGGCGCTGGCGATATCGGCATGGCCTTTACAGGAAAAGTGCGCGACTTCTCCATAACGGCTGACCAGCGTCGACATGCCCGCCGATTTGCCGGCAGCAATATAACTCGCCATCATTTGTTCGATGCCTTCGAGACCCGCTTCACTAAATCCTGAAGGAGGCCTGCTTGCTGTTGCGCTCATATTGCGAAATTACTCAGTGCGGTATCGATGGCGATAAGCGCGGTATCGGCATCGGCGCGGGAAAAAACCAGCGGTGGACGCAGCTTCAGCACCTGGCCAAAGCGACCCGAGGTTCCGGTGATGACCCCCTGATCGACAACGAGACTGCCCAGGTGGCGCATTTGCTGATGCGTTAAGGGTTCCCCCGTATCCGGATCGGATACCATGTCCAGCCCCCAGAAAAGACCACAACCCTGCACATCACCGATTAATGCATGGCGCGTCGCCAGTTCACGCAACCCGGCTTCGAGATAAGCACCGGTTTGCTGTGCATTTTGCAATAGACCTTCGTTATCGATGACTTCGATCACCGCTTTGCCGACCGCTGCCGATACCGGGTTGCCGCCGAAGGTATTGAAGTAGTGATAAACCCGCGAGTATTCGGTTACGATTTCGCGTGTGGTGGCCATCAACGACAGCGGATGTCCGGCTCCCATGGGTTTACCGCAGGTCAGGATGTCAGGTTGTAAACCGTAGTTGTCGCAGGCCCACCAGTTTTGTCCGCTGCGACAATACCCCGACTGCACCTCATCTGCGATGACCAGTCCACCACGTTTGCGCACTTCCGCGCAAAGCCCGAGGACATAGTCTTTTGGTGCAACCAGCGGACCGTTTGAATCCCATACCATGTCGATCATTACCGCGGCCGGTTTATGACCGCGTTGTTCCATCGCATCGAGTTGCTCACGCGCATGCTGCAGGTATTTTTCACCGGCCTCGGGATCGTCGCGACGATACGGGCCGCGATACAGGTTGGGAGGTTCAATCACCGCCAGCCAGTCAGGCCGGTCCTTTTCCGGGTAGCTATCCGTCGAGAGCCGGCGTGTCAGCTCGGAGACGCCATGATAAGACGCCTCGGTGACCACCATGCCCTGGTTTCCGGTGACGTGACGTGCGATTTGTGTCGCCAGGTCATTGGCCTCGCTGCCGGTACAGGTAAACACACAGGTGTCGATAGCGCCGGGGAGTTTTTCGACCAGCATCTCGCCCAGCTCGACGATGCCCTCGTGCAGGTAACGCGTATGCGTGTTAAGCGTGGCGGCCTGTTTGCACAGTGCATCGACCACCTGCGGATGGCAGTGACCCACCGAAACGACATTGTTATAACAATCGAGGTACTGGCGCCCGGCAGCATCCCACAGTGTCGTGCCGGAGCCGCGCACCAGGTGTAACGGCTCATCGTAAAAATTTTGATAGGTGGGTCCGAGGGTCGCCTTGCGTCGCGCTATCAGTTCTTGGTCAGTCATATATTTCTGTTGATTCGTTTATTACCAGTCGATTTTTATCAGGAGGTCGCCACCGGGTACTGGCTTGTTTCAATGCGTGCGCATAGCTTCAACCATCCCCCCAAAGCAAGTAACGATCAATTCTGCCGACTGCTAAGCAGCTGTTTCCGCGATTGCAGTTTGATCTCGGCTTTCTCGTCAGGCGATACCAGCACCAGTCCGAGCAACAGGACCATCACCGACATCCAGATCCAGAGCGTATGTTGTTCGGAAAATATAATAATACCCCAGAATACCCCGCTTAAGGTTACGACGTAAGCGCATTGGCTCGCGAACACCGGCCCCGAAGTCTTGATCGTGTAAAAAAACATCGCGTAGGCAATCGCGCTGCCGATCGCGATGCCGGCAATCGCGAGGCCGGCGTCACTGGCTAACCAGGTCCAGGATTCATCGATGCCGAGATATATCGCGAGGGGGAACTGCACCAGGGTCGCCAACAGGTTGGAAGCGAAAATCAGTTCCCTGATATCGATAACCGCATCGACTCCCTTGTGGATATAGACGTTTTCGATCGAATAAAGTACCGCGCACAGGATCACCAGCAGAATCCAGAAACTGGCGTCATCGCTGCTTAACCCCTGGTCGGGGATTACCAGTAATAGAATAGCGATCATGCCGACGACGATGCCTGCCATGCGCCTGGCAACGATCGATTCGAAGCGCAGCACCAGCATGATTGCGTAGGTGAACAGGGGTACCGTCGAAACGGTAATCGCGAGGATGCCGGCTGACAGATGTGGCGCGGCGTAGTAGTAGAACAGGTTGGGTGCGGTTATCCCGACCACGGCTAACACGATGTAGTGGCGCAGGTGTCTGAAATTGAACAGGGTGAAGCGCGATAACAGGCGTGCGCACAGGAAAAATGCGGCGGTCAGTGCCACTTGCCATGCAGACAGGCCGAGCGGATGTGCGCCCTGCTCGGTGGCAATTAGCGCCAGCGAAAAAGTCGCGCCCCAGATCGAGCCGGCGGCCAGGATCAGGAAGTAAGGAAATAATCGATGCTCGGTCATGCCCCTGGTTAATTCGGCTATGGAATCGGCAAAGGGGTGATTATAGTGATCAAACCAATTCGCAGATATGTATATTTTTTCAGAATGCCGGGATGTCAGTGGCAATTGTGCCGTAGTGCCGGATCGATCGGCGAGTATTGGAACATCTGAATTAGCCCATATATTGAAAAAAGCCTTGCAGATGTATGCGCTACACGGCACATTTCGCATTCTGTAATTCAATTACACAACCAGGAACCCAAGACGATGGATCACCTCAAGTTCTATATCGACGGCGCATGGGTAGACCCGGTTACTCCGGCGACCCTCGACGTTATCAACCCGGCTACCGAAAAGGCTTTTACCCAGGTCAGTGCAGGCAGTGCTGCCGATGTCGACCTGGCCGTGGCCGCGGCCCGCAGGGCCTTCACCGAGTACTCGCAGTGGAGTGTTGCACAGCGGTTGGAGTTATTGCAGGAAATTCGGCGCGGCTATAAAAAGTATTTCGATGACATCGCACAGGCTATTTCAACGGAAATGGGTGCGCCGATTGATCTGGCAAGAGGCTCGCAGGCCAAACTGGGTGCAGGTCATATCAAGAGCGCGATCAAGGCACTGCTTAATTTCCAGTTCGAAACAGCGGAAGACGGCATGATTCTGCGTCACGAACCGATCGGCGTTTGCGGCCTGATCACGCCGTGGAACTGGCCGATGAACCAGGTTGCGGTCAAGGTGATTCCCGCGCTGGCCGCTGGCTGTACCATGATCTTGAAACCGAGCGAGGAATCACCGCTGGATTCGATGATCTTCGCCGAGCTGTTACATGAATCGGGCGTACCCGCCGGGGTATTTAACCTGGTGAACGGTTACGGTCCGGTAGTGGGTGAAGCCATGTCGGCGCACCCGGATATAGACATGATGTCGTTCACCGGTTCGAACCGCGGTGGCGTCGCCGTCGCCAAAGCGGCGGCCGCTACGGTCAAACGCGTCGGCCAGGAGCTCGGCGGCAAGTCGGCCAACCTGATTCTGAAGGATGCCGATGTCGGCGCGGCAGTCAGCGAAGGCGTGCACTACATGATGGGTAACAGCGGCCAGTCCTGTAATGCTCCGACGCGTATCCTGGTGCCGCGTGAAAAAATGGATGAAGCGATCGAGGCGGCAAAAACAGCCGCGGAAAGCATTGCTGTCGATGAACCGGCAAAGCCGGGCGAGCATATCGGCCCGGTCGTCAACCAGGCCCAGTTCGATAAAATTCAGGGGCTGATCCAGCAGGGCATCGATGAGGGTGCGACCCTGGTCGCGGGCGGTACCGGGCGGCCCGAACATTTGCCCACCGGCTACTATGTCAAGCCGACCGTGTTTGCGAATGTCGATAACAACATGACGATTGCGCGCGAGGAAATCTTTGGACCGGTGGTTGCCATCCTCGGTTATAGCGATGAAGACGAAGCGGTGGAGATTGCCAACGATTCGGATTTCGGCCTCGCGGCCTATGTCAGTTCGGGTGAAATGGAGCGCGCCAAGCATATAGCGAGACGGCTGCGCGCCGGGCAGGTTGCGATCAACTACGTGGCTGGCACGACCGATACACCTTTTGGTGGCTACAAGCAATCCGGCAACGGTCGCGAAAAAGGCAAGTGGGGACTCACCGAGTTTCTCGAGGTCAAGGCAATTACCGGATTGGGACCGGTCAGGGGCGGATGACTGCTTCCATTCAGTTTGATTTCAGCGGCAAGCGGGTATTAATCACCGGCGGCACATCGGGCATGGGTGAGGCGACCGCGCTTGCATTCGCCACCGCGGGTGCCCGGGTCGTGATTACCGGTCGCAACCAGCAGCGGGCTGGAGAAATCCTCGAGCGCTGCCGGGAATCAACCGGCAGTATGGCCTTTGTCGAAGGCGATATCAGCGTTCGAAAAGCTTGCGATCTTATCGTCACCGAAGCCGTGGGGATACTCGGTGGGCTCGATATAGTCGTCAACAGTGCAGGCATCATTTACCACGCGACCGCCGAAGAGACTACCGACGAACAGTGGTTGCAGACGATGAATGTCAACGTCAATGGTATGTTTTTTATCTGCCGTGCCGCGCTGCCGCATTTGAAATCCAGCCGTGGCACGATCATCAACATTGCCTCGGATGCGGCTTTAAGCGGCAGCTATCATTTGACAGCGTACTGCGCGAGTAAGGGTGCGGTGCTGCAAATGTCCCGCGCGATGGCGCTCGATTACGCGCATCAAGGTGTCCGTATCGTACCGATATGCCCGGGCGATGTTGATACACCGATGCTGCGTGGCGAGTTTCGGGACCGGGGCCTGGAGCTGGAAACCGGGCTGCATGAATCTGCCGAGGGCGTACCACTGCAACGGGTCTGCAGCGCGCAGGAAGTCGCCGATATGGTGTTGTATGCCTGCAGTGATTCGGCGCAGTTCATCACCGGCTATCCACTCGTTGTGGATGGTGGCGGCCGCGCTTAAGCTGCGTCGCTCGAAACAGTTCAATCTTTAGAATTCAATCTGCTCGCTGAGTAAGGCCATTACCTGGCGCCAGTGTTTCTCCGCCGCGGGTCCGGTTTGCTTGAAGATATCGGCGAAACGTTGGCGTTGTACCTCGGTCAGTTCGTATTCCAGTTTTTTTCCTCTTGCGGTTAAGCGGATGCGCTTTATGCGTCGGTCAGCGGGATCCGGCTGTTGACTGACATAGCCCTGTGCGATCATCTTTTTCAGCGGCTGGTGCAGGTACTGTTTGGATATGCGCATGATCTGCAGCAACTCGTTGATACTGCAGTCGGGGTGACGGGCCAGAAAGTAGAGCAGGCGATGATGGATGCGGGCAAGGCCCAGCCGTGCGAGTTGCTGGTCGGGTTTGTAGGTCATCGCGCGAAAACCAAAGTGCATCGATTCCAGCGCGAGGTTTAATTCCTGTTCTCGTTTCGGCATGATAATTATTTATGTCAATAGTATTGACATAATAGCGGGTTCTGGTCAATCATTATAGGTCAATATAGATGACCTATAATGATATGAATACTAAAGCACTTTGCTGGATTAACCAGGTAATCAAACCGGCCGCGGAAGCCACTGTTTCGGTGTTCGATCATGGTTTGCTCTATGGCGACGGGATCTTCGAAGGATTGCGTTTCTATCACGGCAGGACTTTTATGCTCGAAGCCCACCTGGAGCGGCTGGAACTGTCGGCCCGGGCGATTGGCCTCGAGTTGCCTTATAGCCTGCAGCAGATCACTGCCGCTATCGAGCAATTGATCGAACGGTTTCCCGATGATTCTGGATACCTGCGCCTGGTGGTCACCAGGGGTGAGGGTTCACTCGGTATTGATCCGCGCAAGTGTGCGCGTCCCAGCCTTTTTATCATCGCCGATGAACTGTCGGTGATGGACGTCGACGATAACAGCCAGGGTATCAGGCTTCATGTCGCGCAAACCCGTCGTTTACCCGCCCAGTGCCTGGATCCGAAAATCAAGAGTTTGAATTATCTGAATAATATCCTGGCGCGAATCGAAGCTAACCAGGCTGGTATGGAAGAAGCGCTGATGCTCAATCTCGACGGCTATGTCAGCGAAGGCAGTGTCGACAATATATTTATAATCACAGACGGAGTCCTGAAAACCCCGCCGCTCGGCGATGGCTTACTCGCCGGTGTTACGCGTGCCGTCATTATCGACGTGGCAAGAAAGGTCGGTATACCCTGCGAGGAAACCAGTTTGACGCTGCAAGACCTGGCGCAGGCGCAGGAATGTTTTCTCACTGGCACCGGGGCGGAACTGATTCCGGTTAAACAGATAGGCGAGCAATTGCTCGAATCGCCTGACACTGCATTGACGCCGGTACTGATGCGGGGATTCAGAGAGAAAATTGACGAGTACTGCGGCCGAGGTCGGCACGGCGCTCAGTCAAGCCTGGGTGCTGATTCCGTGTTGGCCGCACCGTCGTAAAGCGCCTCCTGGTGAGCCGCTAACATTTTCCGGTGCCAGTCCAGGCCCGCTGCATCAAGTTCGCCTTGCGGTGCCGGTAAATGTTCGAAGTGATTGTATTCGTCGACCCCGCGCACCAGCATCGCGTAATCGGTGCTGGCTACCGACTGGCAGACCGAGGTGGAAATATAGTTAACCACCATACCGATGCGGGGCTGGTCTGTCTGGTTCGCTCCGGAACAGTGCAGCAGGTGGCCATGATGTAGCGAGGCCTGGCCGGGTTTGAGTTCGACGTGGAGCGCCTGGTCTTCGTCGATATCGATGTCGGCGTGCTGCCCCCGGGTCAGAATATTCGAATCATTCACCGTATCGCGATGTTCAATTTGCCCAAGCTTGTGAGACCCGGGTATAAAGCGCATGCAGCCATTGGCCCGGGTGACGGGGCTGAGCGCAATCCAGGCGGCGACTTCCTGATCGTTGTTCAAGCCCCAATAGGTCAAATCCTGGTGCCAGGATATGAATCCCTCCGATTGCGGTGGTTTCATGAAAATACTGACACCCCAGACCATCAGGTTCGGTCCGAGGATCGATTCGACCGCGTCAAGCAGGGTTGGGTTGCGAATCATCTGGTTTACAAACGGGTAGATAACATGCAGCTGGTTTATTTGACCACGATAACCCAGCGAGTCCGCGATATCACTTTCTGCCAGTTCGGTAATCCGCCGGGCATAGTCGTCGGCCTCGGTGGCGGAAAAGATATTCAGCGGAAAGCAGTAACCGTTGTTAGCGTATTCTTCGTACAGGGAAGCTTGCTTCATTGGCTTGAGCTCCTGGCGATCGTTTGGTTGGATTTTACTCATCAAGGCGATAGTATCAATAGTTCAAACTGACAAGGTGGAAATCACTATGAAAGTAATAATTGTAGGAGCGAATGGCGCCGTTGGCAAAACAGCGGTTGATGCCTTGTCGGGCCGACATGAAGTCATCAAGGTTGGTCGCAGCAGCGGCGATGTGCAGGCGGACATCGAAGATATAGACAGTATCCGGGCCATGTACCAGCAGGTCGGCAAAGTCGATGCGGTGGTGAGCGCAGTAGGGCATGGTCACTTCGGCAAGGTAGCCGAGATGACAACCGAGCAATTCATGAAAGGCATTAATCACAAGGTATTGCCGCAGGTTAACCTGGTACTTGAAGGTTTTGATTACATCAACGACGGGGGTTCCTTCACCTTGACCAGTGGCGTTTTGAATCGCGACCCGATTCCCGGCGGTTCCTGCGCGGCGGCCGCAAATGGCGCCCTCGATGGTTTTGTGCTCGGTGCGGCGGTTGATATGCCGCGTGGAATTCGAATCAACGCGGTGAGCCCGGAAGTGCTGGAAGTCTCCCGTGAAAAATACGACGGCTTCTTCCGCGGACATGTGCATGTCTCCAATGAAGACGTCGGGCTCGCCTACAGCAAGGCAGTCGAGGGTTGCCTGACCGGGCAGGTTTTTATCGTCGATTAGCCAGTCGGGTTACCCTGCAGAATTCGGGGTAGTCGGCTTGCGCCTGTTATCAGAGGGGCGTCCTGGCCTCAAATGTCATTTGAAGTGCCAGGTGTTATCAAGCCTGGCGCCCACATTACCTGTTGTCTTGATCCAGTTTTTATCGGCAAGAAAGTGATTTGTCATGCACTTTCAAAACAACATTTCCCATTGATAGAGAAAATAGAATAATCAGGAGGATCTTATCGTCATGAGTGACACGCCCAAAAAGGATAGCGCCGCGGAGATTGATAAACTCGAAGACTCGCTGCACGAAGCAATCGATGCCTCGGATAAGCAGCAGGTTGCAGAAATTGTCGACACCATCACCAGCCACGAAGCATTGCGCCAGGTTTCCAGGATGGCGTCGACCGAGCGTGATAGTTTAATTACGATGCTGACGCCGGAAACGGCAGCCGAGTTGATCGAAGAGGCGCCCGCAGAGCTCGCGGCTACCCTGATCCAGGATCTCGACTCCTCGGTCGCGGCGAAAATTATGCAGGAACTGCATACCGATACGCAGGCCGATATCGTACAGGAGATGGAGCCGGAGGATTCTGAAGCCATTCTTTCCGAGATGGAACCCGTGAGCGCTGAGGGTGTACGAAGCCTGTCTCAATACGATCCTGACACTGCTGGCGGTTTGATGGAATTAGAGGTCTTTTCCTTTCGCGTCAACGAAACAATTGGAGCCGTGCTAAACCGGCTGACTGATGGTGATGAGGCGTTTGAACGCCATCGCGGACAGCATCCGTATATTGTCGATGAAGCCGGTAAACTGATCGGCGTGGTGTCATTGCGTGACATGCTTAGAAGCAGGCGTGCTGTTCTGCTTGCTGACATTATGCATCCTGCGATCTCGGTGCTGCCCGAAACGAGTCAGGAGGAGCTTGCTAATCTGTTTCATGAAAACCCGTTCCTCGGTATTCCCGTGGCCGATGCACAGGGCATGCTGCTGGGCGTGGTGTCGAGGCTGGAGCTGGCGGAAGCAGAACTGGAACGCGCCGAGCATGAAAGCCTTGCGCGGCAGCAGGTTGGCGATGAGTTACGCTCGATGCCGACCCTGCTGCGCTCCAGGCGCAGACTGGCCTGGCTCTCATCGAATATCGTGCTGAACATCATTGCGGCGAGTGTGATCTCCGCCTATGAAGAAACTCTCGCGGCGGTGATAGCCATCGCTGTGTTTCTTCCCATGGTGTCCGACATGAGTGGCTGTTCGGGGAACCAGGCGGTTGGCGTCAGCATGCGCGAACTGTCGCTCGGCCTCACGCGACCGGTCGACCTTTTTCACGTTTTGAAGAAGGAGCTCGGCGTCGGCGTCATCAATGGTATTGTGCTGGGAATCCTGATTGGGATTGTGGCATGGGTGTGGAAAGATAATGCGTACCTGGGCCTTGTCATTGGATTGGCATTGGCAAGCAATACCATGATTGCGGTATCGATTGGTGGAACGGTGCCACTGATACTGAAGAACTTCGGTATCGATCCGGCGGTAGCCGCGGGCCCGCTGTTAACGACGGTGACGGACATGGCGGGCTTTTTCCTGGTGTTAAGCCTCGCAACACTGTTCATGCCCCAGTTATTGAGCTGACCTGATGGCGGCTGAGTTCTTGTATAAGAGCTTGCACTTATAGCTGCTGGTAGCGCAGCGTATTTGCCCTGCTACGACAGGCATAGTAAGCCAGCCCGGAGGTTAGAAAAATATAGAGCGCCGCAGCAATTGCGAGCGTATCCATACTGGTGCCGATATCGATTTGCCAGCCTATGATAATCGGCGAGACTGCAGTGCAGAACACCATGGCCGCGGTGCCGAGCGATTTAATTGCGCCGAGGTGCTGGTTGCCATACATTTCTGACCAGAACGGGGCGGTTACGGTAGACTGAAAACCAACCGTGATGCCGGTTAGTACGAGAAACGCGCCGGCCCATACCAGGCTCGA
>JBATHL010000143.1:0-7075 GCA_049666745.1 Gammaproteobacteria bacterium | reverse complement strand
AGTTTCCTGGTGATGATAACCTAATCACCTGGGATCAGGATCTAATCACCTGGGATCTCAATATGGCGGCCCTGGATGCTTTGAATGCTAGTGGCCAATCTGATGAAAAGGGTTTCTGGATTCAACTTGGCTTTGGCTCGGAGTATACACATAAGGGCAGGAATACCCCTGAATATCTCGCAGCTTCCTTAACAGTTTCTCCGGTGCCCTTACCGTCCGCGGTATGGTTGTTCGGCTCAGCGCTTTTAGGTTTCATCGGCATGAGCAGACGCACCAGGGTTTAGGCAGTTTCTGAACCCGAATCTTAAAGCAGCTTCGGCTGCTTTTTTTTGGCCGATCGAAACTGAAGTAGCGGACTGACCTGACTGCTAGTCAACCGAAACGGTTCGACCCTGGGCCCAGTGGCGTAGCGCGCTGATCTTGTCGTCCATCAGTACCGACAGGGGTTTGGTTTTGTCGATCTCGCGGATGACGTCTGCGGTCGTTATCATCGCAGCGCGGTCATGCGTCGCATAGATCGCCGATACCACCAGTTGTTCGATTTCGGCACCGGAAAATCCCTGCGTCAATGCCGCCAGCTGCCCGATATCCAGTTGCGACTGGTCCAGCTCACGCTTGTCTGCATGGATGGCAAATATACTTTCGCGCACCCTGGCATCCGGCAGGTCGACAAAAAAGACTTCGTCGAGACGACCTTTGCGGATTAATTCGGGCGGCAATTTGTCGATATTGTTCGACGTGGCGACGATAAAAACCGCGTGCGTATTTTCCGCCATCCAGGTCAGCAGGGTACTCAGCAGGCGTTGCGAAGTACCGTCGTCATTCTCATTGACCGCAAGCCCCTTCTCCAGTTCATCGATCCACAACACGCAGGGAGCCATGACCTCTGCAGTCTGTAGCGCCTTGCGGATATTGCGCTCGGTTTCACCGTAGTACTTGTTGTACAGGCTGCCGACATCGAGGCGTAACAGCGGTAGACTCCAGACCCCTGCAACGGCCTTGGCGGCAACGCTCTTGCCGCATCCCTGCACGCCCAGTAGCAATATCCCTTTGGGACGATTCATACCGGGCATATCGACCGTTTGATGAAAGAACTTCTCACGCTGCATCAACCATTTCTTCAGTTTTTTCATGCCGGCAAGCTCGGCAAAACTGCTGGCGTCGAACTCGCAGGAGAGCACGCCATCCAGGTTCAACAGTTGGTACTTGGTCTGCATGACTTCGGGAATATCGCTTTGCGTAATCGCGCCGTCGTCGGCGATGGCCTCGTGCACCAGGCGACGCGCGTCGTTGAACGCCAGTCCCTTGATATTACGCATCAGCAGATCGAGTGATTTCTCGCTGAACTTCACCTGTTTACCCTGGTTGCTATTGGTGTAAGCGATCGCTTCTTCGCGGATGATCTCGCGCAGCTCTTCGTCACCCGGCGTATCCAGTTCGAATTCTGCAGACAACTTGCGAATTTCGGCCGGCGTTTCAATTTCGTGACTTAGCAATACAATCTTGCTACTCCCCTTGTCGAATGACATCGCCAGTTCCTTGAGCATGCGTACATGCAGCGGATCTTTTAAGAAAGGGTGAAAATCGAGCAGGATGTAAATGCCGTCAAACGTGGCCGCAGTGATATGTGCCAGAACTTCCTGCGGCGCCTTCACCTCGGTGTCCGCGTCGAGATTAAAATCCAGGCGTTGCAGGCCGGTCGCCACCGACCAGGTGGCCACGGGGATACCCATGCCCAGCGCAATCCCCTTGAGCAGGTTGATCGCGCGCCGTTCTTCCTGCGTTTCGAGAACCAGGATCGGGGTATTGGCTTGCAGCAAGCTGGAGATTTCGGATCGGGTCACGGTTGTTACTATTGAATATGCAGTTGAAACACCAATATTAGTACGAATTGTGACATTGTCGATTGATTCAGGCAGTCCGGCTTTGTAAATTTGCCATTCACAGCACTTGCAGGCAGGTGAAACCAGGTATGTTAAACATGCAATTCGACCAGCCGGTCGTAGTCAATACCGGCGAAATGGAATGGGAGGCCAGTCCTATGGCTGGCGTATGGCGCAAGCCACTGGCGCGCGAGGCCGCCGAGCATGGGCATACCACCAGCGTGGTGCGCTACGATGCGGGGTCGAGTTTTTCGCCACACCTGCACCCCAGGGGCGAGGAGATCCTGGTCCTCGAGGGTGTATTCTCCGATGAACACGGCGATTACCCGGCCGGGACCTACATCCGCAATCCGCCTGGCTCGAAACACTCTCCGCGCAGTGAGCCCGGCTGCGTGCTGCTGGTCAAGCTCGACCAGTTCGATCCCGCCGACGATGCCACCACGCGTATCGATACCAATGCCACCGAATGGTTCCCCGGCGAGGGCAGGGTCAGGGTAATGCCGCTGCATTACTTCGATACCGAGATGGTAGCGTTATACAAATGGCCGGCGGGTACCCGCTCGGAACCACACCAGCATTTCGGCGGTGAGGAAGTCTATGTGCTCAGTGGGGCCATGTTAGACGAGTACGGTCGCTATCCTGCCGGAACCTGGTTACGCAACCCGCACAACAGTGAGCATTGCCCTTATGTCGAGGAAGATACGATAATCTGGATCAAGACCGGTCATATGCTTCCTTAATCCCTGCCGAATCAGTTAAACTTTCGCCCCGTTCAGCGCTCTAAGTTGCGCTGCAAACACAGTTATCCACGAAATTACCCGGGTCGAGGGCCAGATACTTGTCACAACAGGAAATTGTAAAGTTAAAACAGGCGGTTAGCGCCAAGATTGTCGGTCAGCAGGGGTTGATCGAACGTTTGTTGATCGCCATCCTGGCCGATGGTCATCTGCTGGTCGAAGGCGCCCCCGGGCTTGCCAAGACGCGCGCCATCAAGGTGCTCGGTGAAAGCATCGAAGGCGATTTTCACCGCGTCCAGTTCACCCCCGACCTGTTGCCGGCGGACCTGACCGGTACCGAGATTTACCGTCCGCAGGATGGCAGTTTCAAGTTTCAGCGCGGCCCGTTGTTCCATAACCTGATCCTGGCCGATGAAATCAACCGTGCGCCGGCCAAGGTTCAGTCGGCCCTGCTCGAAGCCATGGCTGAACGCCAGATTACGGTCGGCACCGAAACCTACCCGCTGCCGGATATCTTTCTCGTCATGGCGACGCAAAACCCGCTCGAACAGGAGGGCACTTATCCGTTGCCCGAAGCGCAGCTCGATCGGTTCCTGATGCACGTGCGCGTGGATTACCCGGATGGGGAAGATGAAAAGGCGATTCTCGCGCTAACCCGCGAAGAGGCACGTTCGCAACAGCGGGCCGAATCCACCGCAGCTGCGGTCATCAGCCAGCAGAGCCTGCTCGAAGCCCGCGATGCCGTACTCGATATACACCTGGATAGTAGTCTGGAGGACTACATTATTGAAATCGTGCTCGCGACCCGCAGTGCTAATCGATATGGCGACGAACTCGGCAGCTGGATCCAGTACGGCGCGAGCCCGCGTGCCACCATGGCGATGGATCGCTGCGCAAGGGCTTATGCCTGGCTTGCCAACCGTGACTATGTCGTGCCCGAGGATATTCAGTTGATCGCGCCCGACGTGTTGCGGCATCGTATTATTTTGAGTTTCGAGGCCGAGGCCGAAGGTAAAACCGCCGATAGTTGTATCGATGAAGTCCTCGCCCGGGTCGCCGTGCCATAGGGGAAAATCATGCAAGCAGGCGACGACATTGTCCGCGTGAAACTGTCCACGCTGATCGGCCTGAACCGGGACGCGCGCAGTTTGCCGCTGATTTCTAATTCGGTCAAAGCGCAAATGGCCGGTGGTCACCTGTCCGCGTTTCGCGGGCGTGGCATGGAATACCATGAATCGCGCCCCTATCAGCCGGGCGACGATATCCGCGCCATCGACTGGCGGGTCACCGCGCGCAGTGGACGCACTCATACCAAGGTTTACCGCGAAGAGCGCGAACGTCCGGTGCTACTGTGGCTGGACCTGTCGCGGTCAATGTTTTTCGGTACGCAAACCTGTTTCAAGGCGGTGCTGGCGTCAAAACTCGCGGCGATACTGGCCTGGAGCAGCGTGCAGGATGGCGATCGTGTCGGTTACCTGGTGTTTTCCGAACAGCAGCATATCGAGTCCCGCCCCGGGCGTGGCAAACGCAGCGTATTGCAGTTTATCCAGCAACTGGTCGCGCATCCGGCCTGGGACATGGCGGCCAACGATACTCGCGAAGAGGACACCGGCGTCAAGGCCTTGAAGCGCCTGCGCCAGGTCACCCGCCCCGGCAGCCTGGTAATCCTGCTCAGCGATTTCCGCTTCCTCGACGCGGATTGTCGTGGCCAGCTGGTCGAACTGGCGCGCCATAACGATGTGGTGATGATACATACCTACGACCCGTTCGAGCGCATGCTGCCGGAACCCGGTTACTACCGCGTCACCGATGGCAGCAGCAGCGTCGATATCGATACCTCGAGCAGCAGTGTACGCGCTCAGTACAGCGAACGTTACGACCAGCACCTGCAGGCACTGCAGCGTCTTTGCAACGAGCTTGGCCTGTTCCTGATCGACATCGCCACCAATGCCGATATGCTCACCGAGTTGAAAACCGGCCTGGGGCTGCAAAGCCGATGAACGAACTCGAACTCAGAGATATCCATCTGCCGGAGGCGAGCCTGTGGTGGCCACCGGCGCCCGGGTGGTGGATCGCCGTGCTGCTGCTACTGGTTTTGCCGGTGGTTCTGGTCTGGGCCGTCCGCTGGATCAGGCACAAACCGCTGCGTCGCCTGTCATTGCACGAACTGAAACGTATTCGGCAGCGGCATGACAGTGGCTCGAGCGATAAAGCCGTGTTGGCTGATATCGCCGTTTTGCTGCGCCGTACGCTGATCAGCTATCACGGTCGTGACAGCTTTGCAGCAAGTGCCGGCGATGCGTGGATCGAACAACTGCAACAAGTTGCGCCACGACAGGGTTTCAGCAGCGAGCAATTGCAGTTACTGGGCCGCGATCGTTATAAACCCGATTACGCATGTGATATTGAAAGCTTGCTGCAGGCCTGCGAATGCTGGCTGCGTGCACTGCCCCGGAGTGAGCCCCGTGTTTCAACTTGAGTGGCCACTGGTGTTATTGCTGATCCCCTTGCCGTTGCTGGTTTACCTGGCTTTGCCGGCGTCTGCACTGCAGCAACAGGCCGCGCTGCGGGTGCCGGTTATCGACGATTTTCGGTTAGGCGCAGCGCAGGCAGACGAAGTAAAGCCGCAACGCTGGCGCCAATGGCTGAGCCTGCTGGCGTGGTTATTACTGGTGCTGGCGGCGAGCCGTCCGCAATGGCTGGGAGAATCGATTGCGATACCGGTCAGTGGGCGCGACCTGATGCTGGCAGTCGATTTGTCCGACAGTATGCGCACCGGAGATTTCAAGATCGGAGAGCAGCAGGTCAACCGGCTGCAGGCCACCAAGCAGGTGGCGAGTAAATTTATCGAACGCCGTCGCGGTGATCGGCTCGGACTGATCCTGTTTGGCACCCAGGCCTACCTGCAGGCTCCGCTTACCTTCGACAGTACAACGGTCAATCGCCTGCTGCAGGAGTCTGCCATCGGGCTCGCCGGCGAGCGTACCGCGATCGGTGATGCTATTGGTCTCGCGATCAAGCGCCTCGACCTGGAATCGGATAATTCACGGGTGCTGATACTGATGACCGATGGCGCCAATACCGCGGGCGAAGTCACGCCACTCAAGGCCGCGCAACTCGCTGCCGATCGTGGTCTCAAGATATACACCATCGGCATCGGCGCAGACGAGCAGATCGAAACCACCTGGTTCGGCATTCGTCGTGTCAATCCATCAGCCCAGCTCGATGAAAAAACGCTGCGCGCGATCGCGGGCTTAAGTGGTGGACAATACTTTCGTGCGCGCGACAGAGAAGAGCTGGCGCGCATATATGGCTTGCTCGACGAGCTCGAGCCGTTGCCGCGCGACACGCAAAACCTGCGCCCGATACAGGCGCTGTTCATGTGGCCACTGGCAATGGCGCTATTGCTGGCCGCGACGCTGGTCACGCCGCGCTTATGGAGACGACTGTGATCGAGCAGCTTCACTTGCTACGGCCGTGGTGGTTGCTGTTGTTGATTCCGCTCGCAGGGGCGCTGTGGCTGCTGTTCAAAAATCGCTACGATAGCGGCAGCTGGCGCGCGGTCATCGATGCCCGCCTGCTACCCTTCGTGCTCAGTGCGGGTGGTCAAAATACCCGTGGCTGGAGCCGCTGGGTGCCAGGCTGCGTCGCCTTGCTGGCCATCATCGCGCTGGCAGGCCCGACCTGGGAAAAGCTGCCGCAGTCGGTTTATCAAAAGGAAACGGCCATGGTCATCGCGCTTGACCTGTCGCGTTCGATGAATGCTGCCGACCTGAAGCCCAGTCGTTTGACGCGGGCGCGCCACAAGATTGCGGATATTCTGAACCTCCGCCAGGAGGGACAGACTGCGCTCGTGGTATACGCGGCGGATGCATTTACCGTTACCCCGTTGACCAGTGACGTGGATACGATCCTGGCCTTACTACCAGACCTCGAAACCGGGTTGATGCCGGCGCAGGGCACGCGTGCCGACCGCGCATTCAAGCTTGCCCTGGAATTATTCGAAAATAGCGGCATTACGCGGGGTGACGTTTTGCTGGTAAGCGATGGCGTCAGCGATCTCGAACTCAAGCGGATCGAAACCCTGCTTGCCGGGAAGCCGGGTCAGCGCATCTCGGTACTTGCCGTCGGCACCCGCGAGGGCGGGCCGGTGCCATTGAAGAATGGCGGGTTTCTGAAGGATCCTGACGGCGCCATCGTGATTACCAGCATGCTGGGCGATAACCTGCAGCGAATTGCACAAAGCAGTGGTGGCGTATTTGCCGCGATTAGCGCCGATGATATCGATATCAACACCCTGTCCTACATGATGGATTCGAGCATCGATGATCGGGAGGCTCGCCTGAGTGATCGCTCCACCGATATCTGGCGCGAACTCGGCCCGTGGTTGCTATTGATTGCCTTGCCCCTGGCGGCGCTCAGTTTTCGCCGTGGTCTGATCTGGCTGGTTCCGCT
>JBATHL010000142.1:0-2613 GCA_049666745.1 Gammaproteobacteria bacterium | reverse complement strand
AGGCGCTTGGTCGCGAGACGCGCGGCGGTTGCCTGCGGAAATCGGTCGCGTAATTCTTGCAGTATCACTTTCGCCTGGTCGAACTGCTTGAGTTCATAATAGGTGTAACCTAGTTTGAGCATTGCATCCGGCATCTTGCTGCTGCCCGGGTAGCTGTTGATGACTTTTTTGAACTCGATGATGCCCTGTTCGAAATTGCGTGTTACGTAATGCGCCTCGCCAAGCCAGTATTGCGCATTGCCGGCATAACTACTGTTTGGAAACTTGTCGAGGAATGACTTGAGTTCAGTCTTGGCTTTTTTATACCGGCCTTCTTTGAGCGTGTCGAAAGCAGCCTGGTAGGCTGCCTTCTCTTCACTTTGTGTCACCGAGGGGGTTACTGGTGGCGTTGTGGTCTGGGTAGTCGTTGTTGCCTGACTTGACGACGGCTCAACCGACGGTGTCTGCTGGGCCCCGGAAGTTGTGGTTCCTGCCGATGCAGCGCCACTCCCCTGGGGAACGCTGGTTTGGCCGCTCGAAGCCGTGGCGCCACTCTCGATATCCCGCAGACGACGATCAATATCGAGATACAGTTCGCGCTGTCGCTTCTTGATGTCGTTGATATCGTTGCCCTGGACCTCGATTTCACCCCGCAGCAGGCCAACTTCTTCCGATATTTCGTCAACTTGCTGGATCATGTCAAGCATCGCGCGGTTATCGACCAGGCGACCCATACGCGACATCTCGTCGCTCAGGGATTTCAGCTTTGCCTGGGCAGCTGCCAGCTTTTCCTCCGAACGCTTTGACAGTTCGGTCAGGCGTTCGACCCGCAGCGTCAATTGCTCCGGGGTCAAGGTGCTTTGCGCAAATGCCGGTACGATTATAAAACCGGCCAGGACAATTCCTGCCAGGACGATGTTGCGCACCGGGTTAATCGCCACGTTCATATTAGTTCACCGTATAGATCAGTTCGACGCGCCGGTTGAGAGACCAGGCTTCCTCGGTGTGATCTGTCACCGCCGGCTGTTCCTCGCCGTAGCTCACGGTTTCAACCTGGTCCGTCGAAGCGCCCTGGAATAACAGTACCCGTCTTACCGATTGCGCCCGGCGATCACCGAGCGCAATATTATATTCACGACTGCCGCGTTCATCGGCGTGTCCCTCGAGACGCACCGTGACCTCGCCGTTGGCGGCGACAAAGTTGCCGTGGGTTTCGAGGATTTCGATCGACTCGCTGGTCAGCTTGGCGCTATCAAACTCGAAATAAACGATGCGCACCGACATCGTGCCATCTGTTTGTTCAAGCGTTTCCAATGCGTTCATCGGAGCACCCATCGAAGTACCGTCACCGGAATCGCCGTCAGTTAGACCGGTGGCATCGGCACCGCTACTACTGCCGTCATCGATACTTCCGGTCTGTGCCTGGCCGTCGACCGGCGCACCGTCTTCCTCGACGATGAATTCTTCCTGTGTGCTGGCACAGGAAGCAACGAAAACAGCCAACAATCCGGCCATCATCCATGGCTTTACCAAGTTACTTATTGTCATATCAATTCTGCTCCAATTCTATACGGTGAATTATTTACTCTCAAAAGGTCCCCAGACCGGTTCGCGGATATCGCCGGCCTGGTCTGATAATTTGTGTTTTGCGCGTCCGTCGATCGAGACTGCAAACAGAAAACCGTCTTTCCCACGCGTGGATGCATAAAGCAGCATCTTGCCGTTAGGGGAAAACGACGGTGATTCGTCCAGCGAACTGTCGGTGAGTACAGTCAAATTTCTTGTTTCGCGTTCATACTGGGCAATCTTATATTGCCCCCGGTCGCCGTGCACCATGGCAATGAATTTGCCGTCAGGCGACATGCTGGCCGCGGTATTGTAACGCCCTTCGAAGGTGAGTCGCTTCGGTTTACCGCCGTTGGCGTTCACCTGGTAAAGCTGTGGCGACCCGGCTCGATCAGAGGTAAAAATAATCGCCCTGCCATTACTGGTCCAGACCGGCTCGGTATCGATACTGCGATGCTTGGTCAGACGTTTCAGGCGCTTGGTGGCAGTGTTCAGGGTATAGATATCGGGGCTACCGTCCTTGGACAATACCAGTGCCAGAAATTTGCCATCGGGCGACCAGCTCGGCGCACTGTTCAAACCCCTGAATCCGGCAACTTTTGAACGTCGCGCCGTCGCCAGATGCTGAATAAAAATTTCAGGGCGTTTGCTTTCAAACGAAACATAGGCGAGTGACTTGCCATCGGGCGACCAGCTTGGAGACATAATGGGCTCGTCGGACTCGAGCACATTCTGCGCGTTAAACCCATCGGTGTCGGCAACCTGCAGCACGTACTTGCGGCCGGCATTTTTTTGCGCCCGGACATAAGCGATACGGGTATTGAAAGCACCCCGCGTACCGGTAATCTGCTCGTAGATGAAGTCGCTGATCTGGTGTGCCCGTGAACGCAGGTTGCGTTTACTTGCCGGCATACTGCGTCCCAGCAACTGTTTCTGCTTGAGTACGTCGAGTAACTGGAACTCTATATTGTATACGCCGGGGGATTTTTACAGCACCCGCCCAACTACCAGGTAATCCTGACCGGCACTGCGCCAGCGTTGGTATTTTACCTGGTTACTGTAATGCGG
>JBATHL010000141.1:0-2417 GCA_049666745.1 Gammaproteobacteria bacterium | reverse complement strand
AAAGAATCTGCTGTTGCCTGGCCCAACTGACGATATCCCAGACCGTCAGGAAATAATCGGCAAAATTGAGTTTCCCGATCAACTCCAGTTCGTGTTCGATTTGCCGCAGAATCCTGTCGGGTGGCTGGTGGTTGAACTTCTCCTGTGTCGCCTGCAAAACCAGTAGTTGCAAATACGACTGGGCATCATGCCCCTGCGGGATCATTTCCCCGGGATAGTGATATCCAAGCTGATCGAGGTCGAACTCGCATGACCGGTTCAGGGTCTGTGCTAATCCGAGCGCTCGATCATAACCGGGAATTACCTCGAATAGACGTCGTAGTTCGTCTGCGCGATGCAGGCAGCGTTCCGCGTTAGGGAAAAAATGATTTCGGCATTGGTCAAAAACCCGGTTGGTACGAATCGCCTGCAGCAAATCACTAACGCATTTTTGCGCGCGGTTATGGAAAAAAACATCCTGGCTGAGAAGGTACTCGAGCCCATGTCGTCGCGCATGATCAAGCGTGGGGTTTATCCAGCGATCCTCGGCCGGATGCAGGTGACGGCTGATCGCAAGATAATATCGCCCGTCGAAAAGCTGCTTGAGTGCAGCGCAGTTATCATCGGTATTGCGAACGCGTATTCCGCCCCGCATTGGCTGAATTGCAAACAACCCATCGACATCGCTATTCAACAGGTATTCGAACGGGATATTGGCGTAATCCTTACCATCCCGATGTGCATAACTCAGCAGATGATTCAGATGGGTATAACCATTATGATTCTGCGCCACCAACACCAGTGTATTCTGTAGCAACACGGGAAGATCGTGATCAGGTTCGAAGTGTATCTCGGCAGCATAATTCAGTTTGAGTCCGAGATGCTGCCGTTGCTGTTTGAGATAACCCAGTTCGCGATAACATCGCGCCAGGCCGTAAGCACCGTCAAAGTCATTGACACAAAGCGACTGGTAGCCAAGTGCATTGGCTGTTTCGATTATGTCCCGCGGATGTGATGCCCCCTGCAGAAAACTGAAATTGGTTTTACAAATCCATTCGTTGAAATTGCTGAACATCCTCTGCTTTGCATCTAACAAAATTCACCCTGTTTAAACCACTCACCATCCTGGGTACGGTATGCCCAGCTGGACCTGCCATCATGATCTTGCAGAATAAAATAATCGCGTATGGATTGCAGTGCATCTTCACCAAGCCACCATTGATTCGAATTTCGTTCGAGAAAAACTTTCTGTACTCGACCGGGGCTTTCTATCGGTTGCGCGGATTGATAATAAAAAAGAGGTTTATCAGCCGAGCCGCATGACCAGGGAAAATAATCAACAGGCTGTTGCCGATGACTGCCGATGGGGGTTCGGGAGAAGGATTGTTCAGGATAAAAACTGGCATCGGGCTGATAGCATTCGAAAGCAAGCGGCAGCTTGTTTTGTAACGCCATTATTTGCTGATAATCGATTTCATCGAATTCCTGCGCAAACAGGTCCCACAATACCGGCGCCAGCATGACGCGTTCACAGATTTCAACCTGCCAACAAATGAATGGCATGCTTGCAGGCAGGTCGAGGTCGCTATCACGCGCCTGCAGTTTGGCAATCAAATCATCGTAAATGTACCTGGCCTGGTAGAGCGCCGTATCGAAATCAGGCGCGTCACGATGCAATGAATAAGGATGCCTGAATGAAAGCTCGACTGAAATTTTCTGATCATTGAACAGGGTGATCTGCCACAACATGCGGTTGATATGTTCGCTATCATTCTGCTGAATCTGCTCACCCAGACTGGTGAAATCTTCACGCAACAGCAGTTCGATAGAAGACCATTGATTGACCGGGTACTCCAGGTCACGCTTTACGACAGGTAATTTTTCCGGCGCCAGCTTAATCCATGGGAACCCATGCAATGCTTTAGAATCATTAAAGCTCCATTGCCATACCAGCCCCAGCCATTTGCCAAAGCGACGCGTGACTGCATTGCCATCGGCAAGATTCATATCATGCGGCGTTGCTACCCCGATACGCTGGATAAATCGCTGCATCTGGGCCTGTCGGGAACGAAAAGATTCTTCGCCAAAGCCCCTGACATTAAGCGCAAGCCAATGATCAGAAAGATGTTCCTGCGCCGCAAACCAGCACTCCCAGTCCAGCGTTTTAAATATATTTTGATTGAGCCGGCTTTGCAGCAGGTAAACTCCGTTGGCCTGATGCCTCAGTTGATAGTGTAGATACCACAGGCATTGCCATGGATGATTGCCGAACACCGCAACATAGTCAGCGCCATGGTGATAGCGCAACAAAGGATCAAACAGTTCTGTCAGCTTGCAACGCAGTTTTTTTTTCTGCCTGGACCAGAATAGTTTGCAGTCATCCAGGCGGGATAAATAAATACTGTCGCTCCAGCGCATCGTCGTTGGTGACAACACAA
>JBATHL010000140.1:0-5382 GCA_049666745.1 Gammaproteobacteria bacterium | reverse complement strand
CTTCAAAGCCGTCCATTTCCACCAGTAACTGGTTCAAAGTCTGCTCACGTTCATCGTGACCACCACCCAGGCCGGCGCCACGATGACGACCCACGGCATCGATCTCATCTATAAAGATAATGCAGGGCGCATGCTTCTTGGCCTGATCGAACATATCACGCACCCGTGACGCGCCGACACCCACAAACATTTCGACAAAATCGGAACCCGAAATGGTAAAGAAAGGAACCTTCGCTTCACCTGCAATTGCCTTGGCCAGCAATGTCTTACCAGTGCCCGGAGAGCCGACCATCAATACCCCGCGCGGGATCTTACCGCCCAGTTTCTGAAACTTGGAAGGGTCGCGCAGAAACTCTACCAGTTCCACAACCTCTTCCTTGGCTTCGTCGACACCAGCGACATCATTTAAATTAATGTTGATCTGATCTTCACCCAGCAGGCGCGCCTTGCTCTTACCGAAGGACATTGCCCCACGACCACCACCGCCGCCTTGCATCTGGCGCATGAAAAATATCCACAGGCCAATCAAAACGATAAACGGGAACCAGCTGATAAACATGTGTCCCAACAGAGACGGTGGTTCGGGTGGTTTGCCCAGAATAGCGACATTAGCTTCCTGCAGATCGCCGATCAACGCGCTGTTACTGCTTTCGGGACTGAAAGTAGTAAAGGAAGCGCCGGAAATCATTTTGCCGGTGATGTTCTGCCCTTCGATGGTAACTTCTCGCACCTGGCCCTGTTCTACCTGGGTCAGGAAATCGGAATAGATAAGGGTCTGGGCACTACTGGTGCGATCCCCGAAACTGTGGAACACCGACAGCAATACTACCGCGATGACAATCCACAATACTAAATTCTTGACTACGTCGTTCACTATTACTCCTTTTCTGGCTTGATTATTGCCTGATTCGTATCATTATTACTGCAATTACTAACAGATACTAGCGCATTTTTCCGCAAGCGGACTTATCTAAGACCGCAGCAAACCGCATAAATTTCACTCGATCGAGCCCTTGACGCATCAGGTTTACGAAATCTGACAGATTTAAAGCTCAGCCGAAGCAACGAAATGAAATCTTCAAATCCCTCTCCCTGGAACAATTTGATAACAAAAACACCCTCTGCTGCCAAAAACTGTCGCGCCAGATCGAAGGCGAGTTCAGCCAGATACATCGACTTAGGCTGATCCACACTGTCCATTCCACTTAAATTGGGGGCCATATCGGATAATACAAGGTCGAGTCGACGATCATCAATCAGGACCAGTAACTGGTCGAGGATCTGTTGCTCGGTAAAATCCCCTTGCAGGAATTCCACCCCGGCAATGGGTTCTATCGGCAGCAAATCGAGTGCTATTACTTTGCCCTGGTCGCCGACTATCTGCTGCGCATACTCACTCCAACCGCCCGGTGCCGCACCAAGATCGAGCACCAATTGACCTGGTTTTATGATTCGGTCCTTTTGCTGGATTTCCGCCAGCTTGAAAACCGCGCGTGAACGATACCCCTGTTCACGCGCCTTTAATACATAAGCGTCCTGATGATGCTCCTGCAACCAGCGCTTGCTAGATTTTGATCGCGACATAGTCCGCATATTGCATGAAGGTGATAGCTACATGCAATATGCGGCCGAATCGACAATTCGCTGTGCTAACATGCGCGCTTTCAGGTTTTACCTTGCAGTAATATGGAATTGAACAGCGGACAAGTCAAACGATTGCGTGCAGAAGGGCATCGGCTTAAATTGAAACCGATTGTTACTATTGGACAGAAAGGATTGACGGAGAATCTGCACAACGAGATCGATACGGCGCTCAGTCACCACGAGTTGGTCAAGCTGCGCATCCCCGCGCTGGACAAACCGGGTAAGCGTCAACTCAGCGAGTTGATCTGTGGACAGCACCAGGCGTACCTGGTCGAAAGCATCGGCAACGTCATCGTAATTTACCGACTTAACAAAGAGAACAACCGTTACCAGACAGTGCTCAAGCAATGATCCTATCTGTAATGGACGGCGGTAATCGCATATTCCATGGTACCGCCGGGTGCCTCCACAATGGCATCATCCCCCTCCTGCTTACCGATTAGCGCCCGCGCGATCGGCGAGCTGATAGCGATTCGGTTTGCGCTTATGTCGGCCTCGATGTCACCCACGATTTGATAGACCACCTCGGCTTCGCTCGCCACATCGAACAATTCTACGGTACAGCCAAACACCACTCGATCAGTTTGTTTGAGCTGGGTAACATCAATGATTTGCGCGTTCGACAACGCCGCTTCCAGTTCGGCGATACGACCCTCGGTAAAGCTCTGCTCTTCGCGGGCGGCGTGATACTCTGCATTTTCTTTCAAGTCGCCATGCTCGCGGGCCGTCGCAATCGCTTCGATCACCGCTGGCCTTTTCACTGACTTAAGTTCTTTAAGCTCAAGCTTGAGCCGTTCTGCTCCCGCAGCAGTAAGCGGTATTTGATTCATTGATTAGCGCCTAGTGTAAAGATTGTAAGCGATATACTTCCTGAATATCGCGATGAGCCATCGCCTGGCAGGTCGCCCGACCACCTGACAAAGTAGTGGTATAGCATACCGAATGCATTAGTGCTTCGCGACGAATAGTATAAGAATCCGCAATGGCCGAACGGCCTTCGGTAGTGTTGACGATAAGAACAATTTCATCATTTTTTATCATGTCGACAATATGCGGGCGTCCTTCCTTGACCTTGTTAACCTGCTGACAATCTACGCCGCCCTGTCGAATGATCTTCGCTGTGCCCCCGGTTGCGACCAGGTTAAAACCTTTTTCAACCAGCTCGTGCGCCAGATCGACAATGGCCTTCTTATCGGTTTCACGTACGCTCAGGAACGCGGTTCCCGGCCGCGGAATCTTCTCCCCGGAGGCAATCATACCCTTGGCAAAGGCTTCAGCGAAACTGCGACCGATACCCATAACCTCGCCGGTAGATTTCATTTCCGGACCCAGAATCGGATCGACCCCCTGAAACTTGGCAAACGGAAAAACCGACTCCTTGACTGAAACAAAGTCCGGCACCGTCTGCACCGTTCTGCCCTGTTGCTCGAGACTTTGCCCGACCATGCAACGCGCCGCTATCTTGGCAAGCGGCACGCCGGTAGCCTTGGAGACAAAGGGTACCGTGCGCGAAGCGCGTGGATTAACCTCGAGAATATATACCTCGTCGCCCTTGATCGCGAACTGTGTATTCATCAAACCAACCACGTTTAATGCCCGCGCCATCGCAGCAACCTGTTCACAAAGGCGCTGCTGGATCTCTGCTGACAGAGTATAAGGTGGCAACGAACAGGCCGAGTCGCCAGAATGCACCCCGGCCTGTTCGATATGCTCCATCAAACCGCCGATCAACACGTTCTCGCCATCACAAATCGCATCGACATCGACCTCGACCGCTTCGTCGAGGAAACGATCCAGTAATAGCGGTGAATCCCGGCTAACCTTGACTGCCGCTTTCATGTAGCGCGCCAGGTCATCCTGATCATAGACGATTTCCATCGCCCTCCCCCCCAGGACATATGAGGGTCGAACTACCAACGGGAAGCCGACCATGTCGGCCAACCCCGCCGACGACTCGACGTCGAAAGCAATCTGGTTGGGCGGCTGCAGCAACTCAAGCTGCTGAATCATTTGCTGAAAGCGTTCGCGGTCCTCGGCCAGGTCTATCGAGTCCGGAGTGGTACCGATAATAGGTACCCCCGCCGCTTCCAGTGCCCTGGCCAGGTTCAATGGAGTCTGCCCGCCGAACTGCACGATAACGCCCCTGGGTTTTTCCAGATCGATAATTTCGAGCACGTCCTCGTAGGTTAGCGGCTCAAAGTAAAGGCGGTCCGAGGTATCGTAATCGGTGGACACGGTTTCCGGATTACAGTTAATCATAATGGTCTCATAACCATCTTCACGCATCGCCATCGCCGCGTGTACGCAACAGTAGTCAAACTCTATGCCCTGCCCTATCCGGTTAGGCCCGCCCCCGAGGACTATGATTTTTTCGCGCTCGCTCACATCGGCTTCGCATTCTTCGTCATAGCTCGAATACAGGTAGGCGGTACTTGATGCAAATTCTGCTGCACAGGTATCAACGCGTTTGTAGACGGGCCTGATGTTCATGGCGCGTCGTTTTGCGGCGAAACTCAACTCGTCGCTCTCCATCAGGACAGCCAGGCGGTGATCAGAAAAACCCTTACGCTTAAGAGCGCGAATTTCGTCGGCTCCCAGTGAATCCAGTTGACGTCCGGCCAGGCTCTTTTCAATCTGCACCAGTTCTTCTATTTGCACCAGAAACCATGGGTCAATTGCGGTTTGCGCAAAAATCTGTTCGAGGCTATATCCAGATCGAAACGCATCGGCTACATACCAGATGCGTTTCGCCCCCGGCAGACGCAACTCGGTGCGATACAAATCCTCGAGTTCTTCGGCATCCTGCTGCTGATCGACAATCGGGTCGAGCCCATGTACACCGATCTCAAGTCCGCGCAAGGCCTTGTGGAATGATTCCTGGAAGTTACGACCGATCGCCATTACTTCACCCACTGATTTCATCTGCGTGGACAGTCGGTCATCGGCCTGGGGAAATTTTTCGAAAGTAAACCGGGGAATCTTGGTGACCACATAGTCGATACTGGGTTCAAACGAAGCCGGAGTTGCGCCTCCGGTAATATCATTTTTCAGTTCATCCAGCGTGTAGCCGATCGCGAGTTTGGCCGCAATCTTGGCGATCGGAAACCCGGTAGCCTTGGAGGCCAGTGCCGAAGAACGCGACACGCGCGGGTTCATCTCGATGATTATCATTTCACCGTTTTCAGGGTTGATCGCAAACTGTACGTTTGAGCCACCCGTTTCCACCCCGATCTTGCGCAGTACGGCGAGTGACGCGTTGCGCATGATCTGGTATTCCTTATCAGTCAGTGTTTGTGCGGGCGCAACGGTTATCGAATCGCCGGTATGCACGCCCATGGGATCGAGGTTTTCGATGGCACAGACGATGATGCAGTTATCGTTCCTGTCGCGCACTACTTCCATCTCGAACTCTTTCCAGCCCAGCACCGAAGCTTCGATCAGCACCTCGCTGGTCGGAGACAGGTCGAGGCCGCGTCGAATAATGTCGTCGAATTCCTCGCGGTTATAGGCAATACCACCGCCGCTACCACCCATCGTGAAGGACGGGCGAATGATGACCGGAAAACCGATTTGCGGCTGAGCTTGCCAGGCCTCTTCAAGACTATGGGCGATAAATGCCTTAGGTGTGCTCAGACCAATCTGAGTCATCGCCTGGCGAAACTGTTCACGGTCCTCGGCCATGTCGATCGCTTCCCGCGTGGCGCCGATCATTTCCACGCCAAACTTTTGCAACACACC
>JBATHL010000139.1:0-4101 GCA_049666745.1 Gammaproteobacteria bacterium | reverse complement strand
CCAGTGAATCTGCGACCAGTTGTTTATTCCGGGCAGTGGTGGGCGAAAGCGGCGGTCCGACGTATGGGG
The DNA here is from genome assembly GCA_049666745.1 of Gammaproteobacteria bacterium. Lineage (GTDB taxonomy): Bacteria > Pseudomonadota > Gammaproteobacteria. The sequence goes on along the minus strand of JBATHL010000139.1, from coordinate 4,032 downwards.
GTGACTACTTCAGGCTTTCCCAGTAGGCGGCGAACTGCACCGCGATGCGACCACTACGCGATCCCCGTTGGGTGGCAAAGCGCACCGCTTCGGTGCGCGCGGCGTCGGTCATTTTCAGTTTCCGCGCATGCAGGGTTTGCTCGACCACTGCCAGGTACTGGTCCTGGGTAAAGGGGTGAAACGACAGCCACAGCCCGAAGCGATCGGACAGCGAGATTTTTTCCTCGATGCTGTCACTGGGGTGTAGCTGGCCGTCGACCATGGTACTGTCGAGGTTGTCCTGCATCGATTCGGGCATCAGGTGGCGTCGATTCGAGGTCGCATAAATGATGACGTTATCGGGCTGCGGTTGCAATGAACCCTCGAGACAGGCCTTCAGCGCCTTGTAGGAGTCATCGTTGGCTTCAAAGGACAGGTCGTCCAGATAGACGATAAATTTACGACCATCGCTGGCCAGGGTGCGGATGATTTCGAACAGTTCACCGGTGGCCAGCTTGGGAATTTCGACGATGCACAGCCCCTGATCCTGGAATTCGCTCAACTGCGCCTTGATCAGCGAAGACTTGCCGGTACCACGTGCACCCCACAACAGTGCGTTGTTGGCAATCTTGCCGTCCAGGAACTGGGTAGTGTTGCGAAACAACAGGTTTTGTTGCCGGTCGAGGTGTAATAATTCAGCCTTGTCGACCCGATCAAACTGTGAAATTCCTTCCAGGCCATGGATAGCCCAGCGATAGGCGGAATAGCCGGGTTCAGTTCTTATTTCGCCTGGTCCGGGAAGAATTTTTTCAACCCGGTCGAGCAGAGCGTCGAGACGTTTAAAAAGTTTTTCGGTATCGGACATCAGACTTCAAGCTTTTTATATCTGATTCGGTGTGGCTGATCGGCGTCATGTCCCATGCGTTGTTTGCGATGAGATTCATACTCGGAGTAATTGCCCTCGTAAGTGTAGACTTCGCTGTTGCCTTCAAACGCAATGATATGGGTCGCGATGCGGTCGAGAAACCAGCGATCGTGTGAAATGACTACCACGCTACCGGGAAAATCGAGAATTGCCTCTTCCAGCGCGCGCAGGGTTTCGACGTCGAGATCGTTAGTCGGTTCGTCCAGCAATATCAGATTACCGCCGCTCTTGAGTAACTTCGCCAGGTGCAGGCGGTTGCGTTCACCTCCGGACAGATCCTTGACAAACTTTTGTTGTGCCGCGCCGCGGAAATTAAAGCGCGATACGTAGGCGCGCGAGGGTACTTCGTAATTACCGACCACGATGTTGTCGAGCCCGTCGGACAACTCTTCCCAGACGGTCTTGCTTCCGTCGAGATCGTCGCGCGATTGATCGACGTATGCGATTCTTACCGTATCCCCGATTTTTATCGAACCTTCGTCCAGCGTTTCCTGGCCAACCATGATGCGAAACAAAGTCGTTTTACCCGCGCCGTTGGGTCCGATGATTCCGACGATACCGCCCCGTGGGAGTTTGAATTCCAGATTTTGATAGAGCAGTTTGTCGCCATAGGATTTTTTGCCATTTTCGATTTCGACGACGACGTCACCGAGACGTGGCCCGGGCGGAATGTAAAGCTCCTGGGTTTCAGAGCGCTTCTGGTATTCCTGCGAAGATAATTCCTCGAATCTTTTCAGGCGGGCCTTGCTTTTCGACTGGCGACCTTTGGGATTGGCGTGTACCCATTCGAGTTCAGCCTGCATCGATTTCTGACGCGCTTTTTCGGAGCGTTCTTCATGCTCCAGCCGTTTTTGTTTTTGCTCTAGCCAGGAAGAATAGTTGCCTTCCCAGGGAATCCCGTGCCCGCGATCGAGCTCAAGAATCCAGCCGGCAACATTGTCGAGAAAGTAGCGGTCGTGGGTAACCGCTACCACGGTGCCGGGATAGTCCTGTAAAAAACGCTCCAGCCAGGCTACCGATTCGGCGTCAAGATGGTTGGTCGGTTCATCCAGGATCAGCATATCGGGATTTGACAGCAGCAGACGACAAAGCGCCACGCGCCGTTTTTCACCACCGGACAAATGTTCTACCGGCGCGTCCCAGGGGGGCAGGCGCAGGGCGTCTGCGGCAACATCGAGCTTGCGCTCAAGGTCCCAGGCGCCGGCCGCGTCGATCTTTTCCTGCAGCTGCGCCTGTTGTGCGAGCAAGTCGTTCATTTCATCATCAGACATGGGTTCGGCAAACTTCATGTTGATTTCGTTGAACTGATCGAGTAACGATTTGTGTTCCGCAACCCCCAGTTCAACGTTGCCGCGCACGTCGAGACTGTCATCAAGCGCAGGTTCCTGCGCCAGGTAACCGATCTTGATGCCCGTCTGCGGGCGTGCTTCCCCGGTGTGCTCGGTATCGACACCGGCCATGATACGCAGCAGGGTTGACTTGCCCGCACCGTTATAGCCAAGTACCCCGATCTTCGCTCCCGGGAAAAAATTGAGCGAAATATTCTTCAGGATTTCTGTTTGCGGGGGCACCACTTTGCCGACTCCGCTCATGGTATAAATATATTGCGCCATACGGCCAGTCCAGATTGAGTTGTGCGTATTCTAACAGCGCTTACGAAATAGAAAACAGCTTCATTTAACCTGGAATCGGGACAACTGCCGATATTGCCAATTGTGCAGTTTCTTCGCTGTGTAAGCCGATTAAATTATTTGCTTAATAATATTTGAACTTCGGCTATTATGTAGCGAATAACAACCGCTACACCGACCGACAAATCAGCCAACAGGTAAGCAGCCATGAGCATGAAAAAAATGCAGCAACAAAGTTATCTCCACGGGAGTAATGCTGCATTCATCGAGGAACTCTACTCAAGATATCTGAAAGATGAGAATGACGTCGATGAAAACTGGCGAAACTGGTTTGCCGAACTAAGAAACGGCGAACTGACTGCGGACCAGGATCATCTCGAAATTCAGGCGCAAATGAAAACCGCGGTGCGCAACAAAAAGGCCGGCAACGGAATCAGCGGCGGCGAATTACATCAGCATGATGCCAAGCAAGTCAGAATACTGCAGTTGATCAACGCTTACCGCGTCAAGGGCCACCAGAGGGCACGGCTCGACCCGCTCTCCCTGAACCCGTTATCCGAAGTCAAGGAGATGACCCTGGCCGGGAATGACCTTAGCGAAGCTGATCTGGACACCGTATTTAACACCGGCTCATTGTTCGGGGTTGAGGATGCGCCACTGCGGGAAATTATCGAACGCCTCGAAATGACCTATTGCGGCGCTATTGGTTCCGAATACATGCATATCGAGGATCGTTCGCAGAAACGCTGGATCCAGGTGCAGATCGAAACCTCACTGGCGACTCCCAATTTCCGTGAAGGTCGGCGCAATAGAATTCTCGATCGAATCATCGCAGCAGAGAATCTGGAGAAGTACCTGCACACGCGTTATATCGGACAAAAAAGGTTTTCACTGGAAGGTGGTGAGGCATTGATACCGATTGTCGATCGCGTCGTGCAACAGGCTGGCGTTACCAGTACCCATGAAGTCGTTATAGGTATGGCGCATCGCGGGCGTTTGAATGTACTCACCAACATCTTCGGTAAAATGCCCAGCGACCTGTTCGACGAGTTCGAAGGTAATGTCGATCTCGATGAGCGCTATAACCACGATGTCAAGTATCACCAGGGTTTTTCGTCGGATATTTACACCGATTCCGGCCCCATGCACCTGGCGTTGGCGTTTAACCCGTCACATCTGGAGATAGTCGACCCGGTGGTAGAAGGTTCGGTGCGAGCCCGCCAACGCCGCTTGACCGACCGCACCACCAACGATGTATTGCCAGTCCTGATCCACGGCGATTCAGCGTTCGCCGGCCAGGGCGTGGTGATGGAAACCTTCAACATGTGCAAGACACGGGGATACAAGACCGGCGGCACGATCCACATCATTGTCAATAACCAGATCGGCTTCACCACCAGTAATCCGCGTGATATGCGTTCTTCGGTTTACTGCACCGAGGTTGCCCGCATGGTGCAGGCGCCGATTTTTCACGTCAATGGCGACGATCCCGAGGCC
>JBATHL010000138.1:0-14781 GCA_049666745.1 Gammaproteobacteria bacterium | reverse complement strand
GCGACGATGGTTTTCCAGGCACCGGTGGCGGGATTTATCGCCAGCGCCTATCAATGGGGCTAGCCTGCTGTACCATTTCCGCTGCCTGCATGGGTAGCAAAGCGGTTTCCTTGCGCTGTATCTGGCGCTCGCGATACCAGATGTACAGGCTACTGGAAACCAGCACCCCCATGCCGAGAATGGTGATTGGCCCTGGCATTTCGTTCCAGAACAGGTAGCCGAAGATCACCGCCCAGATAATGTAGGTAAATTCAAACGGGGCGATGGCACTCGCCTCGGAAACACAATAAGCCTGCGACAGACAGTAGAAACCGATCGCGGCAATGAGCCCGATCGCCACCATCAGCAGTAAATCGAGATGCCCCGGCATGACCCAGTCACGGCCAAAAAAAGCCAGCGAGGGATGGCTTGATGAAATTGAAATGATGCCGCTGAACATCAACAGGCTCAAAATTCCGCTGGCGCAGGTAAAGATAAATATAGCGTTGTAAGCGATGGTTAGCGGGTGATCGTGGCTGCCCAGGAAGCGAGTGATAATTGTCTGCGAGGCGTAGGTGACGGCCGCGATCATGGCGAATGCCACTGCCAGCGAATTGAATTCTCCGTCCGGTGACAAAATGATCAACACGCCGATAAATCCGACGACCACGGCAGTCCAGCGCCGAAAGCCGACTTTTTCACCGAGTATCAGCGCCGACATTGCGGTAACGAATAACGGCATGGTGAAGGTAATCGAAACGACTTCGGCCAAAGGCATCGCGGCGACTGCGAGGTAGTAGCAGGTATAGGAAGCAAATCCCAGCAATCCCCTGGCAATCATTAACCAGGGTCGGCGCGACCTTAGTGAAATCGTCTCGCGCATAAATTTGAAGAGCAGCCAAAACAGCCCGAGCGCGATCAGGCCGCGCACGAAGACGATCTGCAGCACCGAATAGTTGCTGCTGAAATGCTTGATGATGATGTCCTGGATAGAGAATAGAAATAACCCGAACACCAGAATGATCGCGCCGTTGCTCGTATCGAGTTTGGAGACCAGTGCGCGGGCGTTCATGGCAATGTCGCGTTCATAAAAATGTCGATTCTTGTTTGAGCAGACAAGTCTAGTCAGTAAATACTATTTGAAAAGTGAATTTTTATGCATAGTATGATCGGAAAAACCGATACCTATAAATCAGGAGATGTCTGTGAAAATCGATCATATCCGTACTTTTCTCGAAATCTCCGATTGCGGTAATTTCAATCGGGCTGCCGAGAATTTGAATGTTACCCAGTCTACCGTTAGCGCGAGGGTCAAGGCGATGGAAGAACGTTTTGGCCGACTCCTGTTTACGCGTGGCCATGCCGGGGTTGAACTGACTTCGGCAGGACAGCATTTTCGCCAGTATGCCCTCAACATTCAGCGCCTCTGGCAACAGGCCCAGCAACACATTTCACTGCCGGAAAACTTCAGCCACGGGATTGGTCTGGGGTCCCAGGTCAGCCTTTGGGATAGTCTGATTCTGAAGTGGATACCGTGGATGCGACGCAATGCCAACGATGTCGCGATCCACGTGGAGGCGGATTATTCACCCAGCCTGATGCGCCAGCTCTCTGATGGCTTACTCGACATCGGTGTGATGTATAACCCGCGCCGGACCCCGGGCCTGGTGATCGAAGACCTGCTCGATGAATCCCTGGTGCTGGTGGCAACCGATCAGCGCGACATGATTGACGGTTGGGTCGAAGATTATGTTTTCGTCGACTGGGGAAGGGAGTTTCGCATACACCATGCGGAGGCTTTCCCGGGTATGGATACGCCCGCGGTTGCGGTTGGTCTGGGTGCGCTCGGGCTCGAGTATATTCTGCAAAACGGTGGCTCGGGTTATTTTCCATTGCGCGTGGTGCAACCATACATCGATCGTGGCGAGCTGTTTCTGGTGGGTGCGGCGCCGACAATGCAGCGCCCGGCATACGTGGTATATCCCGAGGTCTCACGCCACCAGGAAACGCTCGACCTGGCGCTCAACGGTCTGCGCGAGATCGCGCAGCAGTGGGAAACGCGCTGAAGCTCATGTCCTCACTGGTGGCGACGACACTGGTAGATCAAACCTCGATCATTTCAAAATCATCCTTACCCATACCGCAATCCGGGCAGGTCCAGTCAGCCGGAACGTCATCCCAGCGGGTGCCGGCGGCGATACCATCCTCGGGCCAGCCCTCGGCTTCATCATAAATAAACCCGCAAACAATGCACTCCCAACGCTTCATCGATTCAACCTCAATAATGTTCCGTTAACAGGATGTAGTGTTGCGCGACATAGGCGAGGTATTCGATTTCACGCCCGGTCAGCGGGCGCTTCTGCGTTACCGGGTTGCCGAGATACAGGTATCCGGATTCGAGCCGCTTGCCTGGTGGCACCAGGCTGCCTGATCCGATAATGACCCGATCTTCGATCACCGCGTTGTCGGTAATGATTGAACCCATGCCGATCAGGCACTGATTGCCGATGCGGCAACCATGCAACAAGGCCTTGTGACCCACGGTAACCTGGTTACCGATATGCAGTTCAGCGCCCTCGGGGCTGTATTCGCCACGGTGCGTGACGTGCAACACGCTGCCATCCTGGATATTGGTGTTATCGCCGATACGGATTCTGTTGATATCTCCGCGGATCACGGTAAGTGGCCACACCGAACAATTTGCGCCTATCTCGACATCCCCGATGACGACCGCGGATTCGTCGATGTAAGTGTTGGCACCGATACGCGGGCTGGTATCTTTGAAACTGCGAATCATAGTTTCGCCCTGGATAAAGAAACGCGTATAGTAACTATTTTTTCGCAACGCGCATCGATTTTTGATCAAACTTCCCGCACTGGCAATCCTCAGGCTGCCGCCTGAGCCTGGCTCAAGACTCGACCTCTATGCCAGGTTAATCCGCTTTGAAAAACCGATCGGGTTGTATTTGCTGTTGTGGCCTACGCTCTGGGCGCTGGCGGTCGCGGCAGAAGGCTCCCCCGATGTCTGGGTCCTGTTCGTATTCGTCTGTGGCGTATTCCTGATGCGTTCGGCGGGTTGTGCGATAAACGACTACGCCGATCGTGATATCGACCTGCATGTCGCACGCACGCGGGAACGCCCGTTGACCAGCGGCAAGATAGCCCCGAGGGAAGCACTGGCGGTGTTTGCGCTGCTCGGCGTGATCGCCTTTCTGCTGGTGTTAAGCCTGAACCGATTTACCATCCAGCTTTCATTTGTCGGCATAGTGCTCGCCGCCAGCTATCCCTACATGAAACGATTCCACTACCTGCCCCAGGTACATCTGGGTGCCGCCTTTGGCTGGGCGGTTCCGATGGCTTTCGCGGCGCAAACCGGAACCATACCCAAGCAAGGCTGGTTGCTGTTCGTGGGCGCACTGCTATGGGCGGTGGCCTACGATACGATCTACAGCATGGTCGACCGCGAAGATGACCTGAGGCTTGGTGTAAAGTCGACGGCGATCCTGTTTGGTGATTACGATCGCGGCATGATTGCCGTTTTTCAGCTTTTGTTTTTACTGGCCCTGGTTCTGGTCGGAATCGACCTGCAATTTTCCGGCGTTTATTATCTGGGGCTGGGGGTCGCCGCGTTATTACTCGGCTATGAACAGTTCCTGATTGCCGATCGCGTACCCGCGCATTGTTTTGCCGCCTTCCTGCATAATCACTGGGTCGGTGCGGTGATTTTCGCCGGTATTATGGGGCATTACTACTCGGTTTAATTGCCAGCAGCCGTTGTTAGCTGTTGCCGATTAGCTGCGCTACCTCTTTGGCCAGCGATTCAACCAGTTCGATTTCCTGCTTGCTGAAGGGTTCATCCCGCTGCGCCATGCTGCTGAAATCCATGCAACCCCAGGGTTTGCCGTGTAGCAAGATCGGTACACCGATATAACATTCGAGTGGCAACGAGCGATACAGGGGGTGGTGCAGTTTGAGTGGCGAGTTTTCCTGGCTGGTTACAGCAATGGTTTGCTGTTGTTCAAACACTTCCCGACTATAGCTGCTACCGAGGGCATATTTTTCCCCGCGCACGTAAGCGCCCGAGTTTGACTGCACCGCTACAATCTCGTAATTGTCATTTTCGATTCGCGCCAGCACGCCCAGTGTCATCGATAGTTCACGGACACCGAGCGACAATAACTTGTCCGCACGATCTTTGAATTGGGTAACCCGCATTAAAATGGCAGTTCTCCATACCAGACATTTAATACTAGTAGCAGGCGGGTTTAACACTAATTGTAAATTCCTATTTCGGAGACTGGCCGGGAGGCCTGTTTTCGGGTGCTGACGGTGGTATTTTACCGCGCCATGCGGAAATCAGGCGGGCGGGAACGAAAACCGATTGATAAAAGTAATCAAATGTGCTCCTGATCGGGATTTTCCGCCCGGGTATCAGCGCGCCGCTAGTAATAGCGTGGTGTTCGGGATCACAGGGGTTGCGAGATAAATCAACAGATTGATGATCGCATTCTCCACCGTTAAGCCTGCCAGTGCTGCATCAACCAGTTGTGCAGGCTGATCACATTGGCATCATCCTGCAGGTTGTCACGGCAGATAAAATAGTAGCCGAAATCGGTTTTCAATGATTGTTCGACGGGGCGCAGCAGCCGACCCTGCGCAATCAGGTCGTCAACCAGGTAACGCCAACCCAGGGCTACGCCCTGGCCGGCGCAGGCCGCATCGATGACCAGCGGGTAGCTGTTAATCTGCAGGTTACGATTAGCCAACGGCTGGTCGATATCGTTGCCGCCTAGCCACAGGCGCCAGTTCATCCAGTTCCAGTGGCTGTCAGCGAGGTCGATCAGTTGCGCCTGCAATAGCCATTTCACCCAGTCCTCGCGGGCGAGATCGTGGTCGAATCCAGGACTGCATACCGGAAATACTTCTTCGTCAAAAAGCCGCAATGCATGAAACCCGGGCCATAGGCCATCGCCGTGTAAAACAGCTACCTGGACCTCGCTGCCCAGGCTTTCGCTGTAATCATCGGAGGCAATAATGCGCAAGGTAACCTCGGGCATCAATAAGCGCAGTTGTGAGATTCTCGGGCTTAACCACTGGGTGGCGAATGACTGGTCGCAGCCGATGACCAGCTGCTGGGCAATTTCGGTATTTTGAATATCCATCGTGGCGCCGGCCAATTGCTTCAGTATGGCAACCACGGTATGTTGGTATTCGCGTCCCTCGTTGGTTAACTGTACCGCTCGATGCGAGCGTGTGAACAGCTTTACCTGCAGGCTTTGTTCGAGACTGCGAATTTGCTGGCTGATCGCGGCCTGCGACAAATGTAATTCTTCAGCCGCCCGGGTAAAGCTGAGCAGGCGGGCGGCTGCCTCAAAAGCAATCAGTGGGTCAAGCGGTGGCAGGCGAGTTTTTAACATAAATCTATAAGAAAAATTTATCTATTTTGATAATAATTTAGCGTTTGATCGATTATATTCATTAGTTTAGATTATAGATATTAAAAAATAACATCCTGGAGTCGATACTAATGAATGTTGTAGCCCTGCAAAAACGAACCGGGGATTCACCTTTTGACCGTGATCCGGAGCATTCTTTTACAATTCCCGCGCGCTATTACCTGGATGCCGATATCCTGCAGCAGGAGAAGGAAGCCATTTTCTACCGCAACTGGTGGTATGCCGGGCATCAAAGTCAGTTGATCGAACCGGGTTGTTACCTGACCGTGCAGGTTTGCGATCAAAATATTATCGTCATCCGTAGCAAGAGCGGCGAACTGAACGCCTATTACAACGTCTGCCAGCATCGTGGCCACGAACTGCTGGTTGGCAGTGGTAAAGTGCGCACCATCACCTGCCCCTATCACGCCTGGTCATACGGGTTCGACGGCGAACTCAAGGCGGCACGCAATACCGACAAGATGGTCGATTTCGACAAGTGCAAATTTTCGTTGAAGCCGGTACAGGTAGAAGTGTTCTGTGGCCTCGTGTTCGTCAATCTTGATCCTGCCGCCGAGCCATTGAAAGTGCAGGCGGCCGATCTCGAAACTGAAATACGTGAATTCTGCCCCCGCGTCGATGAGGTGAAATTTGCACAGCGTGATGACTACGATGTCGCCAGCAACTGGAAGGTCATGGTCGATAACTTTCTCGAGTGTTACCACTGTCACCCTGCCCACAAGGACTTCGTCAACCTGGTCGATATGGATAGCTATAGCTCGAAGGTAAACGGAATTTACTCGAGTCATATTTCGAACGCGGTGGCGACCACTGAAAGCAGTGCCTATCAATTCGAAAAGGGCGAGGTCGATTTTGGTTATGCCGGGTGGTTCCTGTGGCCGAACCTGACGATATGGATTTATCCCGGGGAACCGAATATATCGACGCTGCAGATTATCCCGGACGGGGCGGGGCGTACTATCGAGCACCAGGACTGGTACCTGCCGAATCCCGAGCCCAGTCAGCAGCAACGCGCCGCGATGGATTACCAGCGCGATGTATTGCAACCCGAAGATGTAAGCCTGTGTGAAAGCGTTTATCGCGGTTTACAGTCGAAAGGCTACAACCAGGGACGCTTCGTGGTTGACCCCGAGCGCAGTGAACTGTCCGAACACGCGGTGCATCATTTCCAGCAAATGTATGTCGACGCCATGCAGAGCGATATCTGACTCGCCGCACGACACTTGACGGTGTCATACCGCGGCTTGACCGCGGTATCCAGAAGCCTGTGAAACCTCATGGATCCCGCGGTCAAGCCGCGGGATGACAGGGGTGGTTGGCGGTCAAGCCGCGGGATGACGGTGTTAGTTGGCGAGGATATTGATGGCCTTGCAGAGGCACAGTTTCAAATGCAACGCCCTGGCATCCAAGATTCAGTAATTAAAGCGCACCCCGATTCCAACACCCCAGTCATAGGGTTTGTCGCCGCCGACACCGAAAAGGCCGTCCAGGTAGGTACCAAATGCTGGTGTAAACATCTTGCCGAGTTGCACCTCATCATTGATAAAGGCGATGATCTCGGGATCCAGGTTAAATTCTTGCATCCGTTTATCTTAACAAGCCGAATCTCGAATGGAAGCGTCGGTTTGCAATAGCCGTTAAGCGGCGTAATATTGCCAATACGATGGATTTCAGGCGCTACATTCCGGACCATGCGGTAACCACGATACCGGTGCTCGCACTCTTGTTTGCGGTGCATTATTTCCTGCTGCGCGATGATCCGACTGAGACCGGTATCGAACTGGCTGATGGTGCGTCGGTTTATCACGATTTCTGGCAAAGCGCGGTTAGTGAAAGCGAATTCGATATCGAAGGGGAACTCGAGCGACTCGAGCTCGATGATAGCGGTCGTGACCGCTTGATTCGCGAGTTGTTGCAGCAGGAAAAATACCAGCAGGCGCGTACCCAGTTGCTTGAAATCGCTGCTGCTGCGGTAGCAGAGGATGATCAGACCCGGCTGGGCGGCACCATGCTGTTACTCGGGGAGGTTGCCATTAATCAGCAGGAACTGGCCAGCGCAGAGATATACCTGCAGGAAGCGCTCTACCTGGCGATGTCGCGTAACGATGTGATGGCTACCGCGCGCAGTTACCAGCTACTGGGGCAATTGAACATCCGTGCTCGCGAACTGGCGCGACAGGCGTCCAACACCTGGGACGAGCTGTGGCAGGCGCGTAATTCGATCGCCCGTGGGTATTACCGGGGTGTTAACGAAAACCTGCAATCCGTGATAGCCAGTAATTTGGGAATCAGGCGCTACGGTGCCGCCGCGGATGCCTGGGAGGCGCTTGCCTCGTTGCACGAGCAGGTACACGATGACTACCAGGCGCAACAGGCGCGCATCGAGGCCGCCAGGTTGTTTGCTTCGACAGGTCAAATGAACCATGTACGTCGTCTGGTGGATGGCCTGGAGCGAAGTTTTTTCAGCGACACCGACATGGCTGAAATCGAACGCGAAATCCAGGGCTTGTTCGAGGAACATCTGGATGACCTGAGCAAAACCTCGCAGGCGCGTGATTACCAGATGCTCTACCACCACTACTTGCGCAATGGACAGCCCGAGCGTGCCTGGGAGTTCAGAATAAAATCCAGCGAGATCCTCGCCGATACCAGTGATCGCTCGATGTTTCAACGCCAGGGCGATATCATCGCGGTGCTATACAATTCTAATTTCGCGATGGACAGGGCAAAGAAATATCTCGACCAGGCTGGCACTCTTTATAGTGATGGCGGTGTGCCCGAGATGCTCGAACAAACCCGGGAAATGGAATCGTTAATCTATTAACTCGGATTTTTGTGCGTGACTGCTAGCAATAAAGTTGAGTTCGACGCGCGCGACTTGCGTCGCGCCTTCGGCAATTTCGCCACTGGTGTGACCATCGTCACGACGCTCGATGCGGACGGCAATCCCTGCGGTTTCACCGCCAACTCCTTCACCTCGGTATCCATTGAGCCGCCGTTGCTACTGGTCAATATTGCGAAGTCGGCTTTTGGTTGTGACGCATTTACCGGGTCACGCGGTTTTGCGGTCAACATACTGGCGCGCGACCAGCGCGATTTATCCAACCGCTTCGCCGCGGCCGGGACTGATAAATTTGCCAACCAGGGCTGGTCTGCGGCGGTAACCGGGTCGCCGATTATCGATGACGTCGTCGCCTGGTTTGACTGCGAGCATTTCGAACAGGTGGACGCTGGCGACCATATCATACTGCTCGGCAGGGTAATGCAATACAGCTACAACACGCATGCGCCACTTGGTTTCTGCCGCGGCGCCTATGTCTCATTTGGACTGACGCCGAGTATGCTGCAGCTGATCGCGTCCCCGGGCAGTCTCAAGGTCAGCGCAATCATCGAATCCAATGGCAGGATTTTGCTGGAGCGTAATCCCGAGAATGGTCAGCTGCTGCTGCCGACTTCGGATACTGTTGGCGACGCCGGAACCCCTGATAGCCTGCTGGGCAAACTTGCCTCCGCCGGGATTGAAGTTGATTTGCCTTTCATCTACGCGGCTTACCATGAAAATTCACAACGATTTATTTATTACCTGGGTGAACTGTTATCGGTAGATGATGCGGTTGAAACCAGGGCACTGCACTTTTACGAGTTTGACAACATAACCTGGGAAGAAATCAGTGATGCCACGATCATCGCAATGCTGGAACGCTTCATCATGGAAAAAAGACTCGGCAATTATCGTGTTTACATCGGTGATCAGATGCAGGGAGAAATGCACCCCGCATGACATGAACCGGTGCTCTGGCTGCGGAAAACCAATTATTAATCAATAATATCCCTGCTTTCGGTGGTGTCGCGTTAAGGCAATGTGAAGTCGCTGTAACGTCAGCCCCAGCCGCCTTTAAAATCTATTCTGCTTGTTTGCGGCTGCCCCTCCGGGCGGTTGTCGATTGCGTGAGGATTTTTTGATGACTGACTACGATGATGACTACGACGATGAAGACGATCTGGATCTAAGCACTTTGCCGGATGACGAACTCGTCGAACAAATGCACGACGATTTGTACAACGGTCTCAAAGAAGAAGTCGCCGAGGGGACCCAGATTTTGCTGGACCGTGAATGGGACGCCAATAAGGTGTTGAACGAGGCCCTGGTAGCCGGCATGACGATCGTTGGTATCGATTTCCGCGATGGCATACTGTTCGTACCCGAAGTATTAATGTCTGCCAATGCGATGAAAGCCGGCATGGCCCTGCTCAAGCCCCTGTTGTCGCAATCGGACCAACCCACCGCGGGCAAGATGGTAATCGGCACGGTCAAGGGCGACATTCATGACATCGGTAAAAACCTGGTCTGCATGATGATGGAAGGTGCCGGATTCGAAGTTGTCGATCTTGGTATCAACACCCCGGTGGAAGATTTCCTTGCCGCGCTTGAAGAACACAAACCTGAAATTCTCGGTATGTCGGCATTGTTGACTACCACCATGCCCTACATGAAGGTCGTTATCGACACCATGAAGGAACAGGGGATCCGTGATGATTACATCATCCTAGTCGGTGGTGCGCCCTTGAACCAGGAGTTTGGTGAAGCGATCGGCGCCAATGCCTATTGTCGCGACGCTGCGGTTGCCGCCGACACGGCCAAGCAACTTGTCGCTGAAATGCGTGCCGGTTAGCTGGCTGCAGCCCGGTTGTCAGGGTGCTAACGCAAAATGGAAAAATCAGCCCCGATACTGGTAATCACCTGCGCCGCGATTGCGCGCGAAGTCAATGAGATAAAAAAACTGGGACAATGGTCGCAAATGGATCTGCAGGCCATTAGCGTAGATCTGCATGCGCGCCCCGAAAAAATCCCAGCCGCGGTGGCGGAGAAGATCGATCAGGCTGCTGACAGCTACGAACATATTTTTGTCGCTTACGGTGATTGTGGCACCGCCGGCGAACTTGACCGTGTGCTCGAAGAGCGTGGTGTAAAGCGTCTGCCCGGCGCACATTGTTACGATTTCCTGGCCGGACGGGAAACCTACGAACAAATGCAGGAAGAAGAGCCGGGCACCTTCTACCTGACCGATTTTCTGACGCAGCATTTCCAGCGCCTGGTGATCGAGATACTCGGCATCGATCGGCATCCCGAGTTGATGGAAATATATTTCGGCAATTACACGCGCCTGGTTTACCTGGCGCAAACCGATTCGGATGAATTAACCGCAATGGCAAGCGCCGCGGCGGCTCAACTCGGCCTGCGCTTCGAGCGGAAATTCACCGGCATGGGCGAAATGGTGCCGGAGCTGGATGCAGCCATGCAGGAGGCATTGTGGCGCAGTTAAAAATTGTCTACTGGCGTGACATTCCCGGCCAGGTGGTGATACGCAAGGGCGGGCGCAGCAAACGGATTCGTTTATCGGCACGCTTTATGCGGGCGATCGAACGGGCTGGATACCGTCTCAGGAAAAAGCAGCAGGATGCGCTGTTTGAGCCATGGCATGACGTTAGCCAGCCCTTTGAGGGCGATGTCGGGTTGCAGGCCAGGCAGCTCGTGCAGCAGTTGGAAGAACGTTATACGGAAGAAGTTCTGGAAACATTAATTCGAGCCAGCGGTGTTGACGAAACCCGCGACTCAGGTGCCTGATTGGAGTGATTAGTGAATAAAATTCGTCAATGGTCGGTGACTCATTCGCGCAAGCTCGAAGGGCTTTACCATAATTTTGAACCGGTGTTGATGAAGCTGCACCCGCTGTTCAAAAAGTTTGGTTACGGGCGCCTGGAAAAACCGGTGCGGGTGGTTGAAAAAGCGATAAAAGGATTGATGTTCGATTGCCAGATGTGTGGTAAATGCGCACTCGGTTCAACCGGCATGTCCTGTCCGATGAACTGTCCGAAATCGATCCGTAATGGTCCCTGTGGCGGAGTGCGGCTCAATGGCAACTGCGAAATCAAGCCTGAAATGCGTTGCGTCTGGGTAGAAGCCTGGCGGGGTAGTCAACAAATGCGCGATGACCAGGCAATTCAGCAGGTACAGATTCCGGTCGATCATTTACTCAAGAACAGCTCATCCTGGTTACGCGTAGTACGCGAAGATTTTGCGGCGCGCGACAACGAGGCTGCCCAATGATGGCAACTTCCGAGCAATACCCGGGAACCCCGTTGCCGCAGCTGGAAGGTCACTCATCCACTGGCCGTCTCGAGCGGGTATTGCGCTCGGGCAAATTTGCGGTCACCGCGGAACTGGCGCCACCCGACTCGGCGCTGGCCGAGGACGTCTATGAACGCGCGCGGCTATTCGACGGTTATGTCGATGGCATGAACGCTACCGATGGCTCGGGTGCGCACTGCCATATGTCCAGCGTTGCGATGTGCGCGCTACTCACCAACATTGGTTACTCACCAGTGTTACAGATTTCCTGCCGCGATAAGAACCGGATCGCCATCCAGGGTGATGTGCTCGGCGCCGCCGCGATGGGGGTCTCCAATGTACTGTGCCTGAGTGGTGACGGTGTTCAGGTGGGCGATCATCCCGAAGCCAAGCCGGTGTTCGATCTCGACAGCATGTCACTGCTGGAAACTATCCGCGTGATGCGCGATGAATCACGTTTCCTGAGTGGCAGGCCGATTACTACACCACCGCAGATGTTTATCGGCGCCGCGGAGAACCCAAGCGCGCCGCCGTTTGATTATCGACCCCACCGACTGGCCAAGAAAATTGCCGCGGGTGCCCAGTTTATCCAGACACAGTATGTTTTCGATATCGAACACCTGCGTGTATTCATGGCCAAATCGCGTGATCTCGGATTACTCGAGCAATGTTTCATCATCCCCGGCGTCGGGCCGCTGGCCTCGGCGCGCACCGCGCTATGGATTCGTAACAATGTACCTGGAATCCATATTCCCGATGCGATCATCAAGCGCCTCGAGACTGCCAAAGAGCCGAAGCAGGAGGGGCGCAAAATCTGTGTTGAACTGATCCAGCAGATCAGGGAAATCGAGGGTGTCAGCGGAGTACACGTGATGGCATATCGCCAGGAAGAGGCGGTCGGCGAAATAATTCAACAATCGGGAGTGCTGGACGGACGGGTTCCGTGGTATCCGGGTTGTGAGCTTCAGTCCAATTCAGCCTGACCTGACGGCGTGGATTGGTTTCAGATTTAGTAAGTGTTTTTTTGGAGGATATAACAATGACCGAAACGGTTGTCAGTTCAGCTACCAAAGAGTTAGTCATCGGCTTCGAGCGACCCTTCGTGCTTATCGGGGAGCGTATCAATCCCACCGGCCGAAAAATTATGGCCGAGGAAATGAAGGTAGGCGACTATAGCCGCGTGCAAAGCGATGCCATCGCACAGGTCGAGGCGGGCGCGCATATGCTGGATGTCAACGCCGGTATCCCGCTGGCTGACGAGCCCCGCATCCTGGCCGAATCAATCCAGCTGGTGCAAAGCCTTACCGATGTGCCGCTGAGTATCGACTCGTCGATCATCGACGCCCTCGAAGCCGGGCTGGCAGTGTACCAGGGCAAGGCACTGGTTAACTCGGTTACGGGCGAAGACGAGAGCCTGGACCGGGTTTTGCCGCTGATCAAAAAGTACGGCGCTGCGGTGGTTGCGATATCAAACGATGAAACCGGAATATCGGAGGATATCGATGAGCGCTACAAGGTCGCCAAAAAAATCGTCGAACGCGCTGCGGATTATGGTATCCCGGCCTGTGACATCGTTGTCGATCCGCTGGTAATGCCGATCGGTGCGATCAATTCTGCCGGACGCGAAGTGCTCAAGTTAATCCACCGCTTGCGCACCGAGCTCAAGGTCAACACCACCTGTGGCGCGTCCAATGTCAGTTTCGGCCTGCCAAATCGTAATGGCTTCAACGGCGCGTTCATCAGCATGGCGATCCAGGCAGGCATGACCTCGGCGATTACCAACCCCCTGCATGCTGAAGTCGTTGCCGCGAGTCTCGGTGC
The DNA here is from genome assembly GCA_049666745.1 of Gammaproteobacteria bacterium. Classification (GTDB taxonomy): domain Bacteria; phylum Pseudomonadota; class Gammaproteobacteria. Next base: position 1,395 of record JBATHL010000138.1, on the reverse strand, counting down.
CGATGTCATGCTGGGTAAAGACCCGGATTGCACGCGCTGGATCAAACAATTCCGTGAACCTGCGCCCGAAGGCAGCGGTCGCGGTACCGGTCGCCGCGGTACCGGCCGCCGCCGTCGTCCGGCAGCTTAGAACTGCGCTCTGGAACCCGGTCTAATTACGATGGAAGAAGAAGTCAGCGTACTGTTCATGCCCTCGGGTTTGCGTGGCCAGGTTCCGGTCGGGACCAGCGTGCTGCAGGCGGCACAACGACTCGGAGTCGATCTGGAATCGATTTGTGGCGGGCAGGGTAAATGCCGCAAGTGCCAGGTGCTGCCACAGGAAGGTGAGTTTGCCAAGCATGGAATAGTTTCTCACGCCGACCACCTGTCCCCGCTCACCGAGACCGAATTGCATCATCAATCAAGGAAACGACTCAAGGGAAAGCGTCGCCTGGGGTGCAACGCCCGTATTCTGGGCGACCTGGTGGTCGATGTGCCCGAGGAAAGCCAGCAGCACAAGCAGCATATCGCCAAGGCGGTAACGGCCTACGATATACAGGTTCAGCCGGCCTTGCACCTGTACACGGTGACCTTGCCCGAACCCGATATGCATGCGCCGATTTCCGACAAGCGTCGTTTGCAACAGGCGCTTGCGAGTGAACACGAACTGCCGATCATGGATTGCGATCTCTCACAGCTGCGATTGCTGCAACCAGCACTGGCCAAAGCCGGGCGTCAGATCACGGTGGCGGTATATCAGTTTCAGCAAATCATTGCTGTCTGGCCGGGCGTAAAGAAAGAAGTCTATGGGCTCGCGGTTGATCTCGGTTCGACCACCATCGCGGCGCAACTGTGTAACCTGGACACCGGTGAAATCGTCGCCACCGCCGACACCATGAATCCACAAATTCGTTTCGGCGAGGATTTAATGAGTCGCGTCTCTTACGTGATGATGAATGATGGCGGCGATATCGCAATGACCGAGGTGGTGCGCGATGCCTTCAACCAGCTCGCCAAACGCGCGGCTAAATCGGCTGGAATCCAGGTCGAAGACATTCTCGACATGACCGTAGTCGCCAATCCAATCATGCATCACCTGTTTCTTGGTATCGATCCGACTCCCCTGGGTACTGCCCCGTTTACCTTGACCACCGATCAGGCCCAGGTTTTACGTGCCGCGGATATCGATATCCAGTTACATCCGGAAGCGCGTATTTGCACGCTACCCTGTATTGCAGGGCATATCGGCGCCGATACCGCCGGGGTGATTCTGTCGGAACGCCCGGACCTGTCCGAGGAATATGTACTCCTGGTAGACGTTGGTACCAATGCCGAAATCGTGCTGGGAAATCGCAATCGGCTGCTGGCGGCATCGAGCCCGACCGGGCCCGCCTTCGAGGGCGCGCAGATTACCTC
>JBATHL010000137.1:0-3383 GCA_049666745.1 Gammaproteobacteria bacterium | reverse complement strand
TTAAATCGTTCGGCTGGTGTCTCATAGTCTAACGTTTTTCTTGGCCGCTCGTTCAGCCGTCGAGCCACTGCATTGAGTTTTGCCTGCGAGTGCACTGAGAGATCGGTTCCCTTTGGGAAGTACTGTCTGAGCAAGCCATTGGTGTTCTCGTTAGAGCCACGTTGCCAGGGATTTTGTGGATCACAAAAATACACGGTAATGTCGGTTGCCAATGTAAACCGTGTGTGATCAGCCATTTCTTTGCCACGATCCCAGGTAAGCGACTTGTAGAGCTCCGCCGGTAGTTTGTGGGCTTGCTTGATTAACGCGGTGATCACCGTCTCAGTATCTTTGCCGTTGACTTTTGCGAGCATCACGTAGCGCGTGTGGCGCTCAACCAGCGTTGCGATCTGGCTGCCCTTAGTACCGAAGATCAAATCGCCTTCCCAATGACCTGGCACGGCCCGATCCTCAACGGCGGCGGGGCGTTCGCTGATCGATACCATTTCGGTAATTTGCCCCAAACCCTTGCCCTTGAGATTCTTGTGGCGCGAGCGACGCATGACATGTTTGCGCCTAAGGTGCTGCAGCAGTTCCTTTTTCAAGGCGCCCCGTGCCTGAATGAAGAGGCTGCGATAGATCGTCTCGTGTGACACCTGGAAGTTCTCATCATCAGGATACGTGCGCTTCAACCAACCAGCGATCTGTTCAGGCGACCACTCCAGCCTGAGCTTGTTCGCTACGACCCGGGCTAACGCTCGGTTCTCCATCAGTTTACAGGTTTTGGGTCGATGTGCCCGATCCCAGGCGGATTGATCGGCTTTGTTCGCTCGGTAACGCCGCCGACTGCCGTTACGCCTTATCTCTCGGCTGACCGTGGATGGTGCTCGACACAGTGACGCTGCGATCGAACGAATGGAATGGCCGGCGACCACACCGCGGGAAATCTCTTCGCGTTCCGCCAGTGTCAACGCTAAACGCGATCGTCGGCGTTGTCTCGGGCGTATCCCACCAGTCTCCATCAGGACACGTTGTATCGATGAATGACCCCGATCAAACAGGCGTGCAATCGAGTTCAGAGATTCGCCTTTCTGCCAGCGATCCCACATCAACGTCTTGTCAGTTTCTGTGTAGTAAATCCTCGGTCGCATTTTCATTTTCAACATCCTCCTCTCTAAACTTAGAGATTAGGTGTTGCATCGACCGATTGAAATCACAACCCAAAGGAGACGCTTACAAAGATTAAGATTATGGTTATATGTATCTGGAATAGAAGTTCTGTGTTTGCTCGGTATTAATCACCGCTGTTAATTCATTAACAAATCCTCTATCCATCATCGAGATTAATCTTGGTATTTGAGTGATAGTCTTTCCTGAATTGATCTATTACCGCATCATCTTCCATATTATCCCCCTCAAGCACTACCATGGCTGCCTTGGCAAGCGCAATACTCGCTTCTAAATTTTCAGAGACGGCTAACCGTGCGCCCTGTGCCTGTAGTGTCTGGCAGCGTTCTCTATCATGCGCTCGGGCCAAGATATTCAAGTCCGGAAAATCACGGTGAAGAGATGACACCAGGTGTTCTGCTGCCTGAAAGTCATCAACAGTAACAATGACCAGTTCCATGTCCGCTATACCCAGACTATGCAGGACACCGGGCTGTAAGGCATCGCCGTACACCACAGGCCGGCCTTCGCTGCGCTCTAGCCTGACAACCTCGGCCTCATGCTCGACAGCGATATACGCCAGGCCTCGTTTTTCGAGTATTTGCCCTACCCTGTGTCCTACTCGACCAAAGCCAATTACAAGTATCGATGCCGGCTTCTCGAACGATTCTGTTAGTTCATTCTCGATAATTTCGCTGCCAGGTTTAGAAACCAGCCGATGGGCGATGCGAGCGAGGGGTGGGGTCGCGAACATACTGAGTATCACGATAACCAGGAGTTGTTGAAACAATTCCTCATTAATCAAGGTGGCATCGAAAGCCACCGCAAAAAGTACCAGTGCGAATTCACCGCTTTGGGCTAGCAACAGGCCGATCGCAGGTGCAGTCCCACCCTTTAGCCTAAATAACAAAGCGAATATCCAAAGCAGCGTGGCTTTCGTCGTCATTAGCAGGATAACCATGCCAATGAAATACAGCGGATTTTCAAAAAACGGCAACAGCTCGAGGGACATACCCATCGACATAAAAAACAGGCCGAGCAATAGACCTCGGAAGGGCTGAATTTCTGCCACTACCTGGTGACGAAATTCCGAGTCGGCTACCAGCAGCCCCGCTACAAACGCACCCATGGCCATGGATAGGCCGATTTGCGCCATGAGAACTGCACTACCGAGAACCAGTAGCACTGCGCAGGCCGTAAAAACCTCGGGTGTCCCATAGTGAGCAACGCGCTGAAGTAGAGGTTGAAGCAAATATCGCCCCCCGAGAATAATAAGCGCAAGAATGACCATCGCCTCAATGAGTGCGAGCCCAATATCTTCCTCGATGGTGAGGTCCGCGACTGTTAACAGGGATGCCAGGGCAAGCAGCGGCACCACTGCCAGATCCTGGAATAACAACACGGCTACGGATGAGCGCCCGTACCTGGAAGTTAGCATCCGTTGTTCGGTTAGCAGCTGTAACACAAAGGCCGTCGATGAGAGCGCCAGGGCGGGACCAATCAAGATAGCAGCGCGCGGCTCTAGCCCAAAAATAAAGATTGCGGCTGCAGAGATAATCGCCCCTGTAACAGTTACCTGGAGTGTGCCCAACCCGAAGACCATATGCCTCATCAACCACAGGCGTGAGGGCTTGAGTTCGATGCCGATAACAAATAGGAGCAACACCACTCCCAGTTCCGCCAAATGGCCAATCTCGGCGCTATTGTCGATCAGACTCAGAGCTGACGGCCCAACCACGATCCCGGCGATAAGAAAACCCGGAACGGTGCCGAGCCCAATAATCCGCGATAAAGGCACCGCAACGACAGCTGCTACCAGGAGAATTATGATATCTGTGAGATATGCGAGATTCATCGTAACCTGTAATCACCTATCATACTCATTGAAATTCCGTACAAAAGTAAATTTGAAAATAACTGTTTGGTGAATTCTACTTCACGCGGCACTTGAAAATCGATTTTTGCAGAATTGAAACGAGCTTATCGATTTGATCACAATTAATGCTTATTAACGGGCGTCCGAAACTGGCCGATTCGAGAAGCTCAGCAAGCTCATATGAGCGGCAGCTTTGGAGAAAACAGACGCTCAATCTCGATATTTCAGCGGCGATTTACGACCCACAACTGACCCTCAAGATGAATAATAATAATTAGTTCTAGAACCTGTCATCCCGCGGCTTGACCGCGGGATCCAGAAATATTGAACTGGATTCCGGCTTTCGCCGGAATGACAGGAA
>JBATHL010000136.1:0-7264 GCA_049666745.1 Gammaproteobacteria bacterium | reverse complement strand
TTACCGTTTTTGAAGACAAACCCCGTGGTTTGCTCCGTAATGCACAACCACGGATCGGCGCTTGCAACCGTCGCGAGCATAGAGAAGATCACGAGTGCGAATAGTCTCATTTTAACCCCTGCCAGAGGATTTATTGTTTACTTATTTTGTATAGAAATGAATGCATACTAACAATCGAGGTTGGTGAATGCCAGACGGTAAAGCAGACGCCCGGAGATTTACGCTGAGCGGCAGGAAACGACGGTGACCTCAACCGGTCGATGATTGCTCAGCCCTCAAGATCAAGCCCCTTCCAGCTGTATCCAGGATCGTTAGTTATGAAGAAAGTATCGGCATGCTGTTCTTTGGGTTGGGCGATATGGTACTTATTGATTATTAGTTGCAAAAAACAACTAACCACCTAGAGTTCTAAGATTCCATCGAGGGCTGAAAAGATGAAACCAGGACTAAGTGGCAATATTTTACTGTTTCTTTGTATCTTCATACTTGTAGCTTGCGATAGTGGTGACGACGTTAGCCTCGACTGTCCTGACGGAGAAGAGGGAGAGGAATGGGTATGGACTGGGAAAGTATGTTCACTGAGAAAGAATGGTTTTAATTGGAGTGTTTATTCGATCGCTCCGGCATTGGATGGAAGCGACGACCTATACGCCCTGGGTTCTTTTACGCACTTTAAAAAACACGCTGTCAAATATATTGCCCGCTTAAACAATGACGGTTCGCTTGACCGGGGATTCGATGCAGGCACAGATTTTTTTTCCCCCCAGATTATTGTGTCAGCCAACGATGGGAGCGGAGACGTTTATGTCGGGGGTTATTTAAGTTACAACGGTCCTACTAGTCCTATCCGTGGCATTGCTCGTCTAAACCTGGATGGTAGTCTCGACGAGAGTTTCAACACCGGTGAAGGTATTGGTCGTGATGTTCATACAATTGTCCCGGCTACCGATGGCAGCGGAGATGTCTATGTTGGCGGACTTACCATTAGCTCCCAGGGTGCTACTTTCAAAAACGGGCCGATTCGTTTAAACAGCGATGGTTCGCTCGATGGTGATTTTAATTCCGGCTTCAGGGCCGGCGAAGATAGCATTGCCCTGGCTGCCGATGGCAGCGGTGACATTTATGTCTCGAGAAGTTCTGCCCCCTACATTGCCCGTTTAAATGATGACGGCTCGATTGACACAGAATTTGACACCGGCCCCACCGGGTTTGACCGATCGGTGATGGACATCGCAATGGCTACTGATGGAAGCGGTGATATTTACGTAGCAGGATATTTTAGTGAGTACAACAGTACGGCTGTAAATGGTCTTGCTCGTCTAAACAGCGATGGGTCGCTCGATACCGGGTTTGTTGCAGATACCAGGGTTTATCAATTCCAGGGAGGACAATTCATCCTTCCTGCAATTGATGTCAGTGGTGACGTCTATGTTCATGTCACTAATACCAATAACCAGGATGTCGTGCGCCTAAACGACAACGGTTCAATCGATACAGGATTCATTATTGGCGAGGGGTTTAACTATAACGGCCATCCAAGTGATGCAGCTTTTGCAACCGATGGCAGTGGTGACATCTACGTGGCAGGAGATTTTACCCATTACAATTCGACACCGGCAGTAAATTTGGTTCGTCTCACCGTGGAAGGCACCTTGGTCAAATGATGTGGAAAGTATGTTGAAAAACTTGTTGATCAAGAGGCTCAGAATCGATGGAGCTCATTTTCTAACCGGGTGCCCTCTGTTTGGCCGTGAGTCGTCACTGGTAAGGAATTTGCGAGTGTCGGCTTTAGAGGACACAGAAACGCCACGATAAAACTCTGCGTCTCCAGGGTTAATACTCTTTTGAATCCCTGCGTACACCGGTAAACGACAGCAAGCCCAGGCCCAGCCACAGGAACCCGATTGCCAGCCATTGCCAGAAGGCGAAGCTCAGCCAGACCGGAATGCCCATCGCTCTCCAACCGGTGTCCACCCATCCCAGATCACGCTGGTCAAGGTAAAGCCAGTACTGGGTGATGCCAATTGCCAGCAGAGGGCTGGCAATCAGCATTAACGTGAAGACATGGGTTTTCTGACTCAGCATCGCGCGTACCAGCAAACTGATGATGCCGAAATACAGACCGAGGAAGGTGAACAGTCCAAGGGTCTCGTGGGCCTTGTAAAGCTGGGCCGACAGATCACGAATCAGCAGCCTTTCCAGGCCCAGCAAGGCGCCGCAGAGCAGTCCCGTGCGCAAGGCGCGAATAGAGAACGTCACCAGTTCGGGGTGTGTCGAATCCTGGCGCTGTTTCAGTGCTGACACGTAGGGCCAGAGTAACGCCATTGCCAGCGTCAGGGCGCTGGCAAACCAGAAGCTGCCTTGCGGGTTATGTTTTTGCGAAGCCAGCGCGGATGCCACGGTATAGGCCCAGTCAAAGCCTCCCGGGAAGCGGCTTGCTGCCAGCATCGACCCGGCACCCAGCACTGCAAGAGCAGCTAGATACCACCACGAGGCGCTGTTCAGGTATAAGCCTCTCCCCGCTGCGTGATCTATGTTCATGAATATTATTGCCAGCCTGGTATCAGTGTATTTTTCAATATTACCTGAGACGCTCATGCCCTTGTTCAACTGCTCGCTTAGCGGTAATTTTGTCCAAGTTTAGTCGCTTTTTATGTGGCAATTCTCAATTTCGGATCATTTTTTGACTGCTATCAATTTTGATCTACAGCCTTTCCTCCAGAAACCTGCGAGACAATTCGCTGGCCCTGGCAGCAGCCTTAGGATCATAGCGGATGATATATCCGGCATCTATAATGTCGACACCCGTTTCATCAAAGCCGTGATAAGCTCCTGCAAATACTTTCAGTGTTGTTTCGGATCCAGGCGGTAATTTGTCTGCATATTGCGCACAAAGCTCCGCAGGTTGCCAACTGTCCTTTTCTCCAGTCAAGATCAAGATTGGCGTGTTGATTGGTTCGGGTACGAATGGTTCGGGTACACTACAGAGTGGATAGAATGCGATTGCAGCTTTAAACGGTTCCATCGACAAACCTTCGGCGGTTGACTGTTTAATTATCTCCATAATTGCCGTGCCTCCGTGTGACCTTCCCAACACAGCGATGCGGGCAGGGTCTACGAATGAACGAGTCGACAGATATCGCTTCGCGCCGTAAGCATCCAGTGCCCGGGCCCATGTCCTGACGTAAGACCCACCGCGACTATCGCAGGTGTACTTCACACCGCGGGGCGTGAATGAATCCACACTCAGGACAACATAACCCCAGGTAACAAGCCTTTTAGACCACATCTCATCAAACTCTGTCATGCCAACGCAAGCATGCAGGAGCACAATTGCGGGTCGAGGTTCCTCACCCGCTGGTCTTGCGAGATACCCCTTTAGCGAAACGCTGGGTTCTATTTTGACTTCCAGAGTCTTGCCTTGCTTTTTGGCCTGTTTGACCTTGAACGGGCTAGGAGTATAGGTATATGGAGCACTGTCGAACTCGATGACTTCCGCGTCTGTAAAAATGGGGTCAGCGCCGAATGCGTTTTCGATGAATATAATTGTAACAAGCAGGCTTGTAGTAGTTATTGTGCGCAACATATCATCCACGATTGTCATGTTATCGACTCCTCTAAGTGCACACCACATAACGTCTCGCATCAGTGGCAAAAAAAAGACTTAACTCATATTTCCGCTATTTTGACCCTTGTTAGCAACCTAACGCTTATCGGCCGGGTCCATCCCGGCTAATTCCAACCCCTGCAGGAACCGATCCCTGGCATCGGACGCAGCCATCGGTAGTGACTGTTCGACAAAACCTGTCGATATATCGGGTTCCACTTTTTTTAGTCTCCGCAGAGCTTCTGCCGATTCGTTTTGCTTGCCCAATACTCCAAGGCCGCTAACCTCGGCCAGGTATCCAAACAAATGGGAGTCATTGTTCCTTTGTGCCTCTTGTGATAGTGCAATACCTTCCTCGTATCGTTCGACCATCACCAGGGCAATAGCCTTGCTTGCCAAAAACGCCCATTGGATCGGGTCATGCGGGCTTAACCGGATTGCCTCGTCGTGGTGCGGCAGTGCCTCGGCTGGACGTCCCGCATGCCATAATCCGTGGGCGAGCCCAAAATGCGCCAATGCATAGTTCGGATTCAAAGAGATCGCCCGCTCGAACTCCGCTATCGCTTTTTCGTGATCACCATTGAAAATTGAAATACGGCCTTTTGCGAAATGCGCGAACGGATCAGTTTGATCAATACTGACGGCGGTATTTGCTGCGCTCATACCCCGTTTCACATCTTCCGCCTTGTCCTCGGAGGCACCCAGTAAAATTTGAATGGCGTAGGTGTAGGCAACTCCTGCATGGGCGGAGCCGAATTCCGGATCCAACTCGATGGCACGATAAAAATAATGCAGTGCCTGATCGGTATTGGCATATCCGAACATATACCACAGGCCGCGCTGATAACATTCCCAGGCATCAAGATTATCGGTGGGCTTGCGTCGCGCACGCTGCTGCTCAGTGGTGGCCAGTTGCGGCTCGATCGCAGTAACAATCGCCTGGGTAACTTCATCCTGCACAGCAAATATGTCCTCGAGATCGCGATCATAGCGCTCTGCCCATATATGCTTGTCGTTGATTGCATCAATCAGTTGCGCTGTTATTCGAACCCGATTTCCCGCTCTGCGCACACTGCCTTCGACAACATAACGTACGCCGAGCTTGAGACCGACGTCTCTGACTGTTAATTGTTGATTTTTGAACGCAAACGAAGAGTTACGGGCAATAATAAAAAAAGACCGGAATTTGGAGAGCTCGGTAATAATATCTTCACTGATACCGTCGGCGAAAAACTCCTGTTCACTGTCATTGCTCATGTTGTTAAATGGCAATACGGCAATCGATGGTTTTTTAGGCAGCTCAAGTGGACGGGCTTCCGCGGAATCAGGAGATGGGTTAAAGGAAGTATCGGATTGGTCTCGATCCTTAACCGAATAAACACGCACTGCTTCCTCAAATCCTTTTAACTTCTTTTCTCCCAGATTCTGGTAATCGAAGGGCAGGCGCTTCGGTAAAGTCTCGTAGGCCGCGCCTTGAATACATACGCCCCCCGGCGCCGCTAACTGCTCCAATCGCTGCGCCATTACAATCCCTTCACCCGTCACCGTATTATCTGCGACGACCACTTCTCCCATAGCGATACCGATGCGGAGCCGGGGTAAGACCTCATCTGGAAAGTCTTTATTGAGCATGGTGTTGGTATTCTGGAAAGCAAGAGCTGCGCCTACGGCATCCGATACCCGGGCAAATTCAGCAACCAGCGCATCGCCTCGAATTTCGTGCGCTATACCGTTATGTTCGCTAATGGTTTCTGAGAATTGTCGAAACGCATTCTGCATGCGTTCATGTGCCAGAGTCTCATTCTTTTGCACCAGTGCGGTTGAACCAGCAATATCGGCATGAAGAAGAACGGCTAACTTGCGTACGGGCGTTTGACTCACAAAGGTAGAACCTTTTATCTCTGATTCTGCAGCGGTGCTTCAGGATACTATCGCGGTAGCCAAATGGTGACCAGCTAATATCGGGTTTAGGCGATCAAACGAGCATATAATTCAATTGATTTGTTAATTACCCTCCGCGAAGATTTCCGCTGTCAGGGAATTTTGCAGTTTCGGTTTGGTGGACTTAACCGCCATCTCCTCGAGTTCGTCGGCCGTTTACCAGGCATAGTCAGAAATTACCACGCTGGTAATCGCTGAAAGCCTGGCGTATCTCGGCCTGGGTGTTCATGACAAACGGTCCGCCACGTGCCACCGGTTCGTTTAGTGGCTTGCCGGAAACCAGTAAAAACCGCGTCGCCCGGCCGCCGCTTCGCAGCGCAATGGCATCCCCCTGGCCCAGCACGGCTAACTGATCGCGACCCAGGCTTAGTTGCTTTGTGCTGGTGTCTTCGAGCATAAGCTCGCCGTCGATGACGTAAAGAAAGGCATTGTGATCAGCCGCGATATCTTCATTGAATGCGGTGTCGGGCTGCAGCGATACATCAAGATAAAGCGGGTCGGTTAGCGGTTGGCTGACGGGTCCGGAGGTGCCCTGCGAAGTCTTGCCGCTGATTACCTTGATCACGGTGTCGTCTCGCGATTCGGTCGGTATATGTGCCGCGTCATGCTCCTGGTAGGACGGCGTGGTCATTTTGTGCGAGCCCGGCAGATTGATCCATAGCTGGAAGCCTTCGAGCATTCCATCCTGCTGTTCCGGCATCTCCGAATGTACGATGCCCTTGCCGGCTGTCATCCACTGAATGCCACCGGGTTCGATGACGCCTTCGTTGCCGGCGTTATCCTGGTGGCGCATACGACCATTGAGCAGATAGGTGACGGTTTCAAAACCTCGATGCGGGTGGGGCGGAAAGCCGGCGATGTAATCGTCGGGATCATCCGAGCGGAAAGCATCGAGTAGCAGGAAAGGATCGAGATCCATCAGTGCCGGTTGTCCGATAACCCGAACCAGCTCTACGCCGGCGCCATCGGTGGTTGCCTGTCCGGTAATGACCTGTTGTACCTTGCGTATATTCATAATTACTCCTAGGCCGCGACGGCCGGATAATGTTGTTCGATTTGCGCTGTCGCGCTGGCGAAGCTCGCTTGCGCATTGACGTTCATTTGATCGGCGCCAATGATATTAACATCGTCGATACCGATAAAAGCAAACACCTGTTTCAGGTAACCGCTGACAAAGTCTGCGGGGCTGCCCAGTGGTGCGCCACCGGTAGTAATGACGATATCGACACGCTTACCTTTGAGCAGGCCTTCGGGTCCATTTGCGCCATAACGGAAAGTGATGCCGGCGCGACAGACCAGGTCGATCCAGGCCTTCAGTGTTGCCGGCACGCCGAAGTTGTACATCGGCGTGGTCAGCACTACATGGTCTGCCCAGTTCAGCTCGGCAATGAGCTGGTCGGAAAATTCCAGATGTGCCGCCTGGTCATCATTACGTTCCTCTTTTGCGGTGAAGTTGGCTGCTATCCAGTTACTGTCGATAAACGACAGGTCCTGGTTAAGATTCCGCTTACGAGTCTCCATGCCGGGGTTGGCCTGCTTGAGCTGCCTGATGAGATGGTCTCCAAGCTTCTGGCTGTCCGATTCAGCGGGATTGGCGCTGGCGTCGAGTCGCAGAATTTGTTTTGTGTCTTGCATGATTAAGCCTCCTGCAATTTTGCTTGTGGATTAAAGGTCCATTGGCCGGGGCCCTGTGAAAACAGAACCAGGAATGCACCG
>JBATHL010000135.1:0-1518 GCA_049666745.1 Gammaproteobacteria bacterium | reverse complement strand
ACGCGGATGTGCTCCGGGCCCGTGCCGCAGCAGCCGCCCACGATTTGCACCCCGTAGTTCTCGATCCAGCCGTTAACTTCAGCGGCATAGTCCTCGGGCGAGCTCACTTCCTCGTAACGCCAGTCAGGCAGAATCAACTTGCCTGTTTCGGCATAGGCCAGCAAGGGGCCCTGCCAATGTTGTTGCAATACCTCGAGCGCGGGACCGATATCCTCGACCCGGGTATGCATGATCCCCGCCGCCAGGCCACCGAGCGGTTTCAGGGTTTCGACCATTTCACCAAAATCGTGGGCACTGGTGGTATCGTCGGTGTTCTTCCAGCGCAGGCTGCGCACGTCGACGCCGTTTTCGGCCATCATCGCGCTGAATCCGATCAACACCGGTAACCCGGTCGATACCGCCGCCTTGATCACCATGCTCGCATTTTCGATATCACGCATCATTTCGGCAATGATCAGGTCGACCCCGGCGTTGGCCAGCCCCTCGGCCAGTTCCTGGTAACTGGATTCGACCTGCCCGTCGATCGCCACTTCACGGTGGCTGGTCAACGGCGGCATGCTCGACATCGAACCCGCGATAAACACTTCTTCCTGCGCCACCTCGTCACGCGCCTGTTGCGCGAGCTGAACCGATTTGAAATTAAGTAACTTCGATTCGTGACCGAGGTTGATACTTTCCAGCACATGGCGTGCAGTCGAGTAGGTGTTTGCGGTAATTATTTGCGCGCCTGCCTGTATGTAATCTGCATGGACCTGGCGCACTTCATCCGGATTGGTTTTGGTGGTTAAACCACTCCAGACATTTTTATCGAGGGCTACTCCACGCCTGCGGATTTCGGTACTAACACCACCATCGAGAAGCAGAATTTCCTTGTTGTGCAGACGCTCGGCTAGACGACTCATAGTTACATCGGTATAAGAGGTTAGGTTGTTCGCAGTGTAGCAGAGTTAATCCGACAATCGCTCGACAAATTACTGCCGCCTGGGCTACCTTTACAGGGTCGACAATGCAAAATTCCGATGACCGCTAAATTACAGACAAAGTTGACGCTGCTTGTTCTTGCCCTGGCATTCTTGCTGCTGCAGGGCTGTGCAACCTCGCGCCCGCAGGCCGACCTGCCGCCAATGGTCGAACAACAACGCATTGCGGAGTTGAACCTGGCGATCCGTTCGCTAAGTGACGACATCGATCCGCACGAGGCCAGTCTTGCCGCACGCATTGCGATCGAGTATACGCAGCAACTGGCACAGGAATACGAAATTTCGAGCTCGCCGATAACGCATAATTTCCTGGTGAATGTCGGCGCAAAACCGCGCGGACTCTGTGTCGACTGGACCAGCGACTTGCTGGCCCGTCTGCAACAGGAACGCTTCTACAGTCTGCAACTGCACTGGGGCATCGCCAACTACGAAAACGCCTGGCGCCTTGAGCATAGTACGGTCATCATCAGCGCCCGCGGTGACTCACTGAACCAGGGGCTGGTGCTGGACCCCTGGCGTCAGGGCGGGCGATTGTTCT
>JBATHL010000134.1:0-2332 GCA_049666745.1 Gammaproteobacteria bacterium | reverse complement strand
TGATGCAAAAACGCTTTATCGGGGAACAGGAATTACTCGAAGATTCCTATCGGCTGGCGGTGCAGATTCAGCAAAGCGGTTTTCGACCCGATTTTATTGTCGGGGTATGGCGCGGTGGTTCCACGGTCGGTATTTACGTGCAGGAATGTTTGCAATACCTCGGGGTTGAAACCGATCATATCGCTATTCGCACGTCGTATCAGGGTCGGGATGATTATTTTCGCCAACTAGAACAGGGCAATCCAGTGCGTGCCCATGGTCTGCAGTACCTGTTCGAAAACCTCAATGCCGACGATGCCCTGTTAATTGTAGATGATGTTTACAGTACCGGACGCAACGTGCATGCCGTTATCGATCGCCTGCAACAGAAAAGCAAGCGCAACATGCCAACCGATGTACGTATTGCTGCACCTTATTACCGGGCAGATGCTGGCAAGTTGAATCCACCGCCCGATTATTTCCTGCAGCAAACCAGCGACTGGCTGGTATTACCCTACGAATTGAGTGGCATCAATCGAGCTGAGCTCGAACAGCACAAACCCTGGATTGTGCCACTTCTCGATGATTTGAAACCGGGCTGGCAACAGGCATGAAATTTTCTTCACTGACCGACAGGGTCAAGGGCGGTGCCGCCGATGTATGGGATATGCACTATCTGGCCAAGCAGGCCAAGGGTCTCGGCGAAGACGTTATCGTCCTCAGCGTGGGCGACCCCGACTTCCCCACGCCGGATGCGGTGATCGATAAAGCCCTGCAGGCAATGCGCGAAGGCGATACGCATTACACTTCGATCCTCGGTCACGATGAACTGCGCGAATCGATTGCGCAACAGCATCGTAGCAGCAGTGGACAGGCCATCGAGGCAAGCAACATCATTACCACGTCGGGTGCGCAAAACGCTTTGTTTGCCTGCTCGCTATGTCTGCTCGACCCGGGTGACGAAGCGATAGTGCTGCAACCCATGTATGTGACCTACGAGGCAACGATACAGGCACCGGGCGCAACCCTGGTGCCGGTTGTGCTGGATGCCGGGAGTGGTTTTCGACTCGACCGCGATGCACTACAAGCCGCGATTACCGAACGAACGCGCGCGATATTTTACGCCTCACCGAGTAATCCAACCGGAATCGCGCTCAACCTGGAAGAGCTCGAATATATCGCGCAACTCGCGCGGCAACACGATCTTTGGGTAATCGCCGACGAAGTCTATGCGAACTTTGTATTCGAAGGTGAGTTCAGTCATATTGCTTCATTGCCAGGCATGTCTGAACGCACAGTCACGATCGGCAGTATGTCGAAATCATACGCCATGTCAGGCTGGCGTGTGGGCTGGGTGATAGCGCCTCAGGAATTGATCGCCAACCTCGAAAAACTGGCCTTATGCATGCTCTATGGATTGCCCGGGTTCATCCAGCAGGCCGCCGCGTACGCCCTGCAAAACTGCGCACCGGATCTGCAACTTATGCGCGAGATTTATCATCGGCGTCGTGATTACCTGTTCGATGCGTTTTCCGCGATGCCCGGTTTACAGCCGTTATTGCCGGATGCCGGGATGTTCATGATGGTAAATGTGCTCGGTACCGATATGAACTCCCCCGAGTTTGTCAGGGCCCTGTACTCAGCCACCGGGGTATCGGTGCTCGATGCTACCGCGTTCGGCGCCAGCGCCGAAGGTTATGTGCGTGTCTCCTATACAGTCAGTGATGCCGAGTTAGAAGAAGCCTGTCGTCGCATCAAATCGTTTGTGGAGAACATAAATGGCTGAACCTGAGAGGACACGTTGCTGGTGGTGCGGTGACGACGAACTATACCAGGACTACCATGATTTCGAATGGGGCGTGCCGGTGCACGACGAGCGCTTGCTGTTTGAGTTTCTTTGCCTCGAGGGGGCGCAGGCGGGATTGAGCTGGATAACCATTTTACGCAAGCGTGAAAACTATCGCCGCGCTTTTGATAATTTCGATGCCGGTAAAATCGTGCGCTACAAGGATAAAAAAATTGCCGCCTTACTGCAGGACCCCGGCATCGTACGTAATCGCCTCAAGGTGAACGGTTTCGTCAAAAATGCACGCGCGTTGCTCGAATTGCAGGAGCAGGGCATGACACTGGATGAATACCTGTGGGATTTTGTCGATGGTGAGCCGCTGCAAACCAGCCGCAAAACAATCAAACAGGTTCCATCCAATACTGCCATTTCGGACGCGATGTCGAAGGATTTGAAAAAGCGGGGCTTTACATTTGTCGGCAGCACCATATGTTATGCCTTTATGCAGGCTGCCGGGCTGGTCAACGATCATACGGTCGATTGTTTCCGCCACCCACAATTGAAGTG
>JBATHL010000133.1:0-9181 GCA_049666745.1 Gammaproteobacteria bacterium | reverse complement strand
CTGCTCGGTTGCCTCGGCCCCGTAGGCCATCAGTCCACTTTCGATATGGACCATTTCCAGTCCGCCGAAAGATATCGGTCTGAGCCCGAAAGCCTGCCCCTGTTGCATGAGTTGCTGCCAGACTTCTACCACCACGTCGGCGCCCATGAAGAGTTCGTAGCCACGTTCACCGGAATAACCCGTGCGTGACAGCATCATGTCGTGGCCACAGATGGTGGTATTGAGCTGGTGGCAGAACGCGAGGCTGCGGAGATTTGCGCTGCTTTGTGCATCGAGTAATTCGATGGATTTCGGTCCCTGCAGCGTGATGACATGCAGCTCTTCATCGCGCTCGACGCTCAGGTTCCTGTTGCTGGCATAGTCCTGCAGTAGTTCGTGCGTGGAGCCGATGGCACTCGCCACCAGGAAGTGATCTTCGGCGACATGGAAGATGATGGCGTCATCACAGAAATGACCGTTGTCCTGCAGGATAGGACAATAAGCCGATTTACCAACCTCGATCCGGGTCATATCGCGGGTCACGAGATAGTCGACGGCGGCCAGCGCATCGGGTCCGCGCAGGTGGATCTTGGTCAGCGCCGAAGTGTCCCACATGCCAACGGTCTCGCGGATTGCGTCGTGCTCGAGATGCGGGTCGCAGGGAAAGCCGAATGCGACTGCCATGTCGTTCCATTCGCCCATCTCGGCGCCTAGCGCCCTCACTGTAGCGTCGAGTGCGGAAATTCGTTTCGCCATATAGGTATTTCCTCGAATATCAAGCTGCGGGATGTGTCGCATGCAGTGGCGCTATCAATGGTCTCACCGCCTGTCTGCTGCATTTACGAGATCGCGATTAGCAGTATAATGCCAGAAAAGTTCCCAAAATAATGATCAATCGAGGAGAATCAAGATGAGTGAAGGCAAGACTATCGCATTTTTTCCGGAGGCCTGTTACGGGCCGGCACTGAACTCTGTCGGCATCGCGCAAGCCTGTGAAAAACTGGGGCATAAGGCAGTTTTCCTGACCGACCCGGGCCTTGGCGGGGTCTACTCGGGTTATGGTTTCGAGGAGCACGCGGTCAATATGTCCGAGCCGATGGAGCCGGAGGCGATGGCGAAATACTGGACGGACTTCATCGACGGCCATATTCCGAATTTTGCCAAAACCCCTTATGAGCAGATCGACAACTATGTGAAAGAATGCTGGGCCAATATCGTCAATACCTCGGTATGGGCGGAAAAAGACCTTCCCGCTGTTCTCGACAAGGTCAAACCTGACCTGATCTGCATCGACAACGTCATCCTGTTCCCGGCCTGCAAACAATACGGTGTTCCCTGGGTGCGGATTATCTCCTGTAGCGAGAATGAGATTCCTGACCCGAACATACCGCCGCACCTGTCTGGATGTGGTGAAGACGATCATGCATGCCACAAAGCCTACCTGGATCACTTCAACGAAGTGATTAAACCGATTCATGATGAATTTAACGAGTTCCTGCAACAATGCGGCGAAGAACCCTATCCAATTGGAGAGTTTTTTGAATCCTCGCCTTATCTGAATCTGCTGCTCTATCCCGAGCCCGTAAAATTCAAACGGCGCAATCCACTGGATCCGAAGCGTTTTCAGTTCCTTGAGGGTTGTGTTCGCAAAGAGGCTGACTACGAAATCCCCACCTTCGATGCAAACAATGAAGCGCCGCTGATTTATCTCAGTTTTGGCAGTCTTGGCTGTGGCGACACCGATTTATTGAACCGCATCATCAGTGAAATGGGGAAATGGCCATATCGTGTGCTGGTAAACGTGGGTGAATATCTCGACGCTTATCACGATTTGCCGCCGAACGTGCAGGTGAAAGAATGGTTTCCGCAACCGACCCTGATTTCACAGGTCGACCTGGTGATCCATCATGGCGGTAACAATACTTTCACCGAATGCCTGTATTTCGGCAAGCCGGCCATCATCATGCCTTACGTGTGGGACGGTCATGACAACGCAACCCGCGTCGAAGAAACCGGTCATGGTTTCAAGATGCATCGCTCCAACTGGCAGCCCGATGAGTTGAAGGCAAAGATTGATGCCTGCCTGACGGACCCGGACATGAAAGCTAAGATGGCGGCAACCTCCGCGCACATGCAGCAGTTCAACGGTCCCGAAAGAGCCGCCGGGTTACTGGACCAGTTATTGAAGGATCACGGCTGATGGCACATGCAGGTCTTGCTTCTTCGGCCCCACACATAGCGTCTGCGACCACGATCGGTGAGCTGACGGACTGGGGCGTTATCCCGACCATGATCGAGGGTGAGTCGCGTACCTCTGGCGTTATCCTGCACCAGGGCCCCAACGGTGAGTCAGAGGCCGGCGTCTGGATCTGTACCCCGGGATACTGGGACTGCCATGTGACAGCCGATGAGTTCTGTCATTTTCTGCAGGGGCGCTGCACTTATACGCATGAATCCGGTGATGTCATCGAAATCGTGCCGGATACGGCAGCATTTTTTCCGAAGGACTGGAAAGGCACCTGTCGGGTTACGGAAACCATCCGCAAGGTCTATATGATTCGCTAGCGGAATGGTGACCGGGTACGAGGAAACTATGACAGGGCTATTGGCTACCACGGCACGTGAAGATGGTGTAATGTTGCTTGCGTAACGAAAGCACAAACAAAATTGATAAAATCTGAGGAGAATATAATGGGAATCACACGTAGAAATTTCATCCAGGCCACAGCAGCGGGAACGTTGGTAGCCAGTTCAGGCCTGTCTTCGCGCGTATTTGCCGCAGGGCAGAAGACCCTTAAGGTCGGCATGAACATACCGATGACCGGCGACTACGCGCCATGGGGTCTGCCCGGGCTCTATGGCTGCCAGATTGTCGCCGATAAACTCAACGCCACGGGTGGCGTCGAAATTGGTGGTGACAAGTATGCCCTTGATATTGTTTCCTATGACCACGGCTACGATATTGAAAAAGCCGTCCAGGGTTACAAGAAGATGGTCGCGGAAGACGAGGTCAAAATGGTGATGATGCTCGGCGGTGCGACCGTTGGTGCGGTAATGCCATGGGGCGAACGCAAGAAAGTATTCACCACGACACTGCTATCCAGCGATGTTACGCCTGATACGAAACATCTGGTCGCGACCTGTGAATCTCACCCGCTTTATGTTGTCACGGGTGTTGAATGGTTAGCCAGAAATTTTCCTGATGCCAAAACCGCGGTGATTGTGACCAATAATGACGTGGAATACGGGTTGCAGGCGGCTGCTACTTACCAGGCCGCGTTTGAAGTCGCCGGCATCAAGGTCGTCGACATGAATTTACACGGCTTTGATGTTACCGATTTTGCGCCAATTGTGAGTTCAGTGCTGGCCAAAAAGCCTGATATCTTTTGTATGGCGACCAGCTTCTACACCACGCCACTGATGGAGCAGCTTTATCACCAGGGCTTCAAGGGCAAAATTATCTCCACCACACTGGATTATCACGAAGAAGTGATTGCCAAGACAAGCCAGGAATTCGTCGATGGTACGATTCACCAGTTCCCGTCTTTCGATGATCCTAAATTGAATGAAAAAGGTATCAGCTTTCCCGATCCGGCTGGTTTCGATGCTGAATTCAGAAAGCGGCACCCGAATGACTGGTCCGCCGTATCCTGGGAATACCCGGCCATCATGCTGAACTGGCTGGAAGGCGCAAAAGCGGCGGGCAGCACCGATCCAAGCAAGGTTCTGAACGCCCTGCAAAGCAACCCGAATCCTGAGTTTGTGTTTGGCGAAGGTAAATGGTGGGGCAAGGAGCTCTGGGGCCGGGATAACATTGTGATCGGGCGCTGGCCCGTCGTGGTCATCGAGGGTGGCAAGACACATATCAAGGAATTCGCCAGCGTTTCGGATTGGCTGGACAAGCATTCCGCGGTACTGATCAAGTACATGAAGTCGCACGGCCTGCGGACTGTCAGTTAAGGGCAGTCTCGTCCAGGTCGGAAGGTCTGTTAATCCGGCCTGAAGGCGTTTCCGCTGCGGCGTTGCATGGTGAGTGATTTGATGACCCGTCAACCCCGCAGCGGCAACGACCGAGATTCTGGTGCTAACTGGCCAAGAATCCAGTACCAGGCACAATCCACTGTAGATTTCATGGCAGGATAATAAGATAGAGCTTTTTCTCCAATCAATCGTAAACGGCCTTGTCCAGGGCGGTTTTTTTGCACTGTTTGCCGTCGGCCTGGTGCTTATTTTCGGTGTCATGGGAGTGGTTAACTTTGCCCATGGCGAGCTGGTCATGGCGGGTGCGTTCACCATCTGGTTGCTGCACGCGCAATTCGGCCTGGGATATATCCCTGCAATCGCGGCAGCGATTGTCCTGGTTACCGCGATCGGGCTACTGATGGAACGATTATTGTTCCGACCGACGCGCTCGGACCCGTTGGCAGGATTGATCTGCTCGATTGGTGTGCTGTTTATTCTGCAGGTTGTTGCGGCACTGATTGGTGGCGACGGGCCGTCGAAACAGGTGCCGCCGCCTTTTCATGGCACCCTGGTAATGTTTGATGTCCTGCGTATACCTTATCAGCGAGTCTTCAGCCTGATAGTTTCTGTGGCAGCACTGGGGACTCTCTGGTTCTTCCTGACCCGCAGTAAATTTGGCTGGGCACTGCGCGCTGTGGCGATGGACAGGGAAGCGGCCGAGTTGCAGGGTATCAATACTGACAGGATTTCCATTATTGCGATCGGGGTCGGCACCGCGTTGGCGGGCCTGGCCGGGGGCCTTATCGCACCGCTGACCAATATCAATCCCCATATGGGGCATAACGTCATCGTCACCGCATTCATCGTAACCATCGTCGGCGGAGTAGGCAGTTTGTCCGGCGCGGTTTTCGCCGCTATTTTGTATGCGCTATTTCATACCCTGGTGACGGTTTATTTTGGCGGGACCATCGCAACCATAAGCGGCCTGGTATTGATGGTTGTGGTGCTGATCGTTAAACCGACCGGTTTGATGGGAGTTAGAGTAAGTGAATAGCAACAGCGGATTCACTGTGCAGAGAATGCTTATTGGCGCTGTTGCTTTAGCCGCATTACTGGCTACCCCTCATTTTCTGAGTTTTCATCATCAGGATTTACTGATCTTTCTAACCATCAATGTACTGGCTGTCTGTAGCTATCGGCTGGTGACATTGACTGGAGAATGGTCATTGATACATGCCGTAATGATGGGGGTAGGGGCTTATACCGTTGCCCTGCTGGTCAATCATTTCGATCTCGCAATCTGGTTTACCCTGCCGTTGGCTGGTACTGCTGCCGGACTGATCGCTGCATTGTTATGCTTTCCTTTATTGCGGATGACGCAGTTTTATTTCCTGATCGGCTCGTTCGCCGCGGGTGAAGCGATTCGCCTGACCTGGGTGGAATTCGTCGGTGTGTTTGGCGGCACCAGCGGCTTGAGAGGTGTCGAGGCGCCGATCGTTTTCGGCATCGATTTCCTGGACCCGATCCCATACTTTTATTTCTCCCTGGCCGTCGTGATGCTGTGCCTGTTTATCCTCTATCGCATCGAAAACTCGAGGGTAGGGCTGACCCTGCACGCCATACACTGGAAGTCGGCACTGGCCGAGTCCGTGGGTGTTGACGCCTGGCGTTATCGCGCGCTGGCGTTTATCGTGGGATCGTTTTTCGTCGGTATCGCCGGCGGATTGAAAATCCATTACCTGGGTAGCGTCACGCCAAACCAGTTCACCGTCGGTTTCATGGTTTTCATCCTGATCTGGGTGATTGTTGGCGGTTACAACAAGTTCTATGGCCCCATTATAGGTGTCGTTGTGCTGACCATTTTTGACGAGTCGATCCGCAGCTTCGAGGTATTGCGGCCGGCGATTTATGGCGCCATGCTTATTCTATCGATCCTCTTTCTACCCCTGGGCCTGGAAAGCGTTCCGGGAAAATTAAAATCATGGTTTGGTATCGGCTCCCCGCCACCCGAACCGCCGTTGTCTGATCAATAGGGCGTAGTAGAAGACTCGCATGGCTATTTTGGAAATCAACAGTGTAAGCAAACAGTTTGGCGGGCTGACGGCGCTGGACAATGTCAGCTTTCAGGTTGAAGAGGGTGAAATCCGTGGTTTGATCGGCCCCAACGGCGCCGGCAAAAGCACCATGTTCAAAAACATCGCCGGCTTTCAGGTGCCGACCAAGGGTAGCATCAGCTATCAGGGGCAAAGCATCGAAGGCAAGCAGCCCCACACGATTGCGGAAATGGGCATCGTGCGTACCTTCCAGGAGACAACATTGTTCCAGGAGTTGAGCGTGTTCGAGAACGCTTTGGTGGGGACGCACATCCACGCGCGCTCGAATGTATTTTCCGCGGTGCTCGGTCTTGACCAACAAAAACAGCAAGTGGCCAACGACAGGGTAATGGAAGTGCTCGAGTTCATGGGGCTGGTAGAGCGCAAGGATCAACTCGCTTCCGAACTGCCGCTGGGTTCGCAGCGCGCACTGGCGCTATCTATCGCACTGGTCTCCGAGCCGAAAGTCATGTTGATGGATGAGCCTTTTGCCGGCATGAATGGTGAGGAAACCAGTCACATGATGGGTTTGACCCGCAAAGTCCGGGAATCAGGCATTACCATCGTCCTCGTCGAGCATGATATGAAAGCGGTCATGGGCCTGTGTAATTATTTAACCGTATTGAATTTTGGACAGGTGCTGGCGCAGGGCACACCGGAAGAGGTGCGCAACAATGACCAGGTGATCGAAGCCTACCTGGGCGGGGCAAGATAGGATGTTGCTGCAGGTTAACGATATTCATGTTCATTACGGCCAGGTCGCAGCCCTTAAAGGGGTTTCGCTGGAGGCGGGTGAGGCCGATTTTGTCACCCTGATTGGCTCCAACGGCGCGGGCAAGAGCACCACCTTGCGCACCATATCAGGATTGAATCATCCCAGTGCGGGCGAGATAATCTTTGATGGACAACGTATCGATCAATTGTCGGCCGACAAGATTCTTAAACTGGGTATTGCCCATGTACCCGAGGGACGCAGGATATTCAAGGATTTGACAGTTACCGAAAATCTGCTGCTCGGCGCATTTACCCGGGATGATCAACCAGGCATTCGCAAGGATCTGGCCGGCGTATTTGAGCGCTTCCCCAGGTTGAATGAGCGCAAGAATCAGACGGCTGGAACCATGAGTGGCGGTGAACAACAGATGTTGTCCATCGGTCGCGCATTGATGTCGAGACCGCGCATACTTTTACTCGACGAACCGTCACTCGGCCTCGCACCGGTAATTGTCCGCGAAATCGCCCATCTGCTGACCGAAATAAATAAGCAGGGGGTATCCATTGTCCTGGTCGAACAAAATGCCGAACTCGCGCTGGAACTGTCACGCCATGGTTACGTGCTGGAAACGGGCAATGTCGCGCTGCAAGGCGAGGCGGGAAGCCTGATGGATAATGATCACGTGCGCAAAGCTTATCTCGGTATTTAAACGCAACCCGCTGAAAAGGGTAGCCGGCAACCGTCAGCTATTCGCATAAGCCAGTTCAGGCGATCTGCTCCCTGGCCACTTCGACAATCAGGCGTCGCATCCATTGATGGGCGGGATTGTTCTGCAATAACGGACTCCAGGCCATCTTCAACTCGATCGGTGGGATGTCGAAAGGTGGTTGTTCCACCACCACGCGAGGATTATGCGCCTGCAGTTTTGCCGCCTTGGCCGGAACGGTAGCAATCAGATCGTTTTGCTCGGCCATTAACATCGCAGCCTGGTAGTGGCGTGTAAAGACGGTAATCCGACGTTGCTTGCCGATTCGGTTTAGTGCCTCGTCGACCCATCCCAGGCGTTGTACATCGTCAGGGTTCATGCCGACGCCGACACCCATGCCGGTTTTGCTCACCCAGACATGCTGGGCCTGCAAATAGGAATCGAGCGTAAAATTGTTGCGGATCGGATTGTCGATACTGAACAGGCAGGCGAAATCATCTTCCCAGATGGTTTTCTGGTGGAACGACTGCGGGATAGAATCGAAACGGTTGATGACCATGTCCACCTTGCCCTGTTCGACATCGAGAAAACTGACATCGCTCGGGGTCATGATATCGAGCGTAATACCGGGTGCTGCTTCACGCAGGCGCTGCAGGATAGGCGGGAAGATGGTCGACTCGGCATAATCGGTCGCCATGATGCGGAAGAAGCGCTCGGCGGTCGCGGCATCGAATGCGGCCCGGGGTTGCACGGCCTTGTCGACCCTGGCCAGCACCTCGCGGATCACCGGCTGTAATTCAAGCGCTCTTTCAGTCGGCGTCATGCCGTCACTGGTGCGAACCAGCAGGGGATCGTCAAACAAAACCCGTAAACGCCCCAGCCCGTTGCTCATCGCCGGCTGGCTTAAACCCAGGTGGCTGGCTGCTTTGGTCACGTTGCGTTCGCGTAGCAGGATATCCAGGTACTCGAGAAGATTGAGATCGATGCGTCCGTTATACATGTCTTGCCCCGAAAGCTTTATTGATCTGGTGAATAGTAAGTATAAACACCATTTATTTCAATTATAAGCAGGAAAATCTTAATATAGAGCCACTTTTCCAACCAGTATGTAAAGGCATGACCATGACTCTATACCAGAAAGATATCGCCGACGTTGCCGCGGTGTGCGGTGCCCAGGGTGACAGCTGGAATGCGATCAATCCGGAATCGGTCGCGCGTATGCGTGCGCAGAACCGCTTCAAGACCGGCATCGACATCGCTAAATACACCGCAAAAATTATGCGTTCCGACATGGATGCCTACGATGGCGATTCGTCGAAATATACGCAGTCACTCGGTTGCTGGCATGGTTTCATCGCGCAGCAGAAAATGATTGCGATCAAGAAGCACATGTCGACCACCAAGGGTTCCTACATTTACCTGTCCGGCTGGATGATCGCCGCGTTGCGCTCCGAATTTGGCCCGTTGCCTGATCAGTCGATGCATGAAAAAACCACCGTGCCGGAACTGATCGAGGAAATCTACACTTACCTGCGCCAGGCCGACGCGCGTGAGCTAGGTGGGTTGTTCCGCGAGCTCGATGCCGCGCGTGAAGCGGGGGATAGCGTCAAGGAGACAGGCGTGCAGAATCAAATCGACAACTTTGAAACGCATGTTGTGCCGATTATCGCGGATATCGACGCCGGTTTCGGCAACGAAGAAGCCACCTACCTGTTGGCGAAGAAA
>JBATHL010000132.1:0-1658 GCA_049666745.1 Gammaproteobacteria bacterium | reverse complement strand
GGTGATATCTGTTTCATGCAGGATAATCCGCCACAGAACTTCATTCGTCTCGGCTACTCGTCGATTAGCGCAACCCAGATTGAACCCGGCATCAGGAAACTGGCGCAACTCATCCATGAAATGATCTAAAGCCGCCCTGTAGCTTTGTCATACCGCGGCTTGACCGCGGTATCCAGTAATGGTCTAGAGGCCCCTGGATCCCGCGATCAAGTCGCGGGATGACAATTATGCTTACCGGATGACAACTGTTGCTGCCGGACGACAAAGATGGCAACAATGGCTCTACCATTGAGGGAATGACAACCAATCTGGTCTCAATAATAGGCATAAACTGGTACTACAACAAAAAAGCGGTTAGCTTATGTTAACCGGCCACAAAAATTTGACCCCAACCGAGGACAACAGAATGAAAATGACCCCGAGTGAAGCCTTCGTCGAAACCATGGTCGCGAACAATGTTACCGACATGTTTGGCATCATGGGTTCGGCATTCATGGATGCAATGGATATCTTTGCACCCGCCGGCATCCGTTTGATCCCGGTAGTACACGAACAGGGCGCCGGGCATATGGCCGACGGTTACTCACGTGTCAGCGGTCGTCATGGTGTTGTCATCGGGCAGAACGGCCCCGGCATCAGTAACTGTGTCACCGCGATTGCGGCCGCTTACTGGGCGCATTCACCGGTGGTCATGATTACCCCCGAAACCGGCACCATGGGTATGGGTCTCGGTGGTTTCCAGGAAGCCAACCAGTTACCGATGTTCGAGGAATTCACCAAGTACCAGGGCCACGTCAACAACCCGAATCGTATGGCTGAATTCACCGGGCGCTGTTTTGACCGCGCAATGTCGGAAATGGGCCCCACCCAGCTGAACATTCCGCGCGACTATTTCTACGGTGAAATCGATGTCGATATCCCGCAGCCGCAGCGTCTCGATCGCGGCCCGGGCGGCGATCGCAGCCTCGGCGAAGCAGCCGAATTACTGGCGCAGGCCAAATTCCCGGTTATCGTATCCGGTGGCGGCGTGGTCATGGCCGGTGCGATCGCAGAATGCCAGGCACTGGCCGAGCGTCTCGGTGCGCCGGTGGTTAACTCCTACCTGCACAACGATTCATTCCCGTCGAGCCATCCGCTGTGGTGCGGACCACTGGGCTACCAGGGTTCCAAGGCGGCGATGAAACTGATTGCCAAGGCCGACGTGGTGCTTGCGCTCGGTACCCGACTCGGACCTTTCGGTACCTTACCGCAACACGGCATGGATTACTGGCCGAAAGACGCAAAAATCATCCAGGTCGATGCCGATAACAAGATGCTCGGACTGGTGAAGAAGATTTCAGTCGGCATCTGTGGCGATGCCGGCGCCAGTGCAACCGCTCTGCTGGGACGTATCCACGACAAGACACTGGTCTGCGATGGCAACAAGGAAGCACGCGCCAAAGATATCATGGCGGAAAAAGCCAACTGGGAAGAGGAGCTCGACGGCTGGACTCATGAGAAAGATGCTTTCAGTCTCGACATGATCGAAGAGCAGAAAGGCGAAGAAGGTAACTGGCTGCACCCGCGCCAGGTCCTGCGTGAGCTGGAAAAAGCAATGCCGGCGAGCAAGATGGTCTCTACCGACATCGGCAACATCAACTCGGTGGCCAATTCCTACC
>JBATHL010000131.1:0-3145 GCA_049666745.1 Gammaproteobacteria bacterium | reverse complement strand
GTGCCGCAACACATTGTGCAACGCGGTAACAATCGCAACCCCTGTTTCTTTTCGATCGCAGACTATAAGCGGTATCTTGAGAATTTAATGAAAGCGGCAACCGAGAATAAAGTGTCAATTCATGCCTACGTGTTGATGACCAATCACGTTCACTTGTTAGCGACACCGGAGGCAGATTATGGCATTACCCATATGATGCAGGATCTCGGTCGAAAATATGTGAGTTACATCAATCGTACCTACGCCAGGACTGGAACGCTCTGGGAGGGTCGCTACAAAGCTTCCCTGGTGGATAGCGATGCTTATCTATTTACTTGTATGCACTATATCGAATTGAACCCGGTGCGGGCCGGTATGGTCGATGACCCTGGGAGCTACAGGTGGTCAAGTTATATGGGAAATGCCCTGGGGGAAAAGAATGTTCTGATTCAACCCCATCCCCTATACCAATCCTTGAGTGATACGGGCGCAGGTCGGGCAAATGCTTATCGAGAGTTAATTCGTGGATATCCTGGTGATAATTACCTCGACGATATTCGTTTTACCATGAATCGTGAGTTAGTGCTGGGCAGCGAGAACTTTAAAGATAAGGTAGAACGAATGCTAAATCGCCAGGCGAGGCCATTAAAACGCGGGCGCCCTCGTATCAGCGAGGAATGAATTGGGCAATTTGAAGGTATATTAGAGAAAATTGGGATCTGACCCCAATTTAGTTGAGGATCTGGTAGCCGCGGTTGCGCAGGCAGTTTTTGACGACGCGGCTTTTTTCCTTGTTGGTGGAGCCAACGCCTTTGGCGCCACCGGCTACGGCGCCAACGCCGGCGCCCTTGGCCGTATTACCGGTAATCGCGCCGATCAGTCCACCGACGACAGCACCACCGGCGGCGCCCTCAACGACTTTCTGGTCTACCTGTTCGGAAATCTGTTCGCACTCGGCGAGATCGACATTGTATTGCTCCATATCGACACCGGCAGGATCGATGACGGGTTTACTTGACCCGGCGCAACCTGTGGCAAGTGCAATACCCATTAACGTAACCCAACATATGATGTATCTCATCCAGGACTCCGACCTTTTCATCGCCATACTATTTAATATATAAGCATATCAGTGTCGATTGAAATTTGTAGATTCAAATGCAGGCGATAAAAGAGCCAGGGACAATTGTTCCTTATCCAGGACAGCTTGCGCGCTGACTCATGGTTAATTAAATATATAAGAAACAATAATTTACAAGACTTTATTAAAGTAAATTATTCTCTAGATGTCGCACAGTTCGCCTTGATAATGGAAGAAAACCAGAGCCGGGGTCATTTGTTGCCGATATTTGCGTTAACCGCTCTCTACAAAAACTGCCGTCTGTGCTTTCCAGCTGAGAATTGTGTCCCGGGCAGCTGTTAATCCCCCTTTCTATAGCGCCACGCTGCCACTATAGAGCGCACGTCGGTGCGCGCTTCGCGCATTACCAGGGTAATCAGAATCTCCTCCAGTCCGGCATAGACGCACAGGAAACTGGCGAGCATAAACGGCCAGGTCGCGATTCCGGCATAGAGCGCTACATAGCCGACGAAAGTCACGAACACGGCAATCTTGACGCTCCAGGTGTGATAACCGGTAATTTTACCGAATTTGGCGATGCCGATTTGCGCCGGCAGCAGGAAGCTGAACAGGATCAGCGCATAATAGAGCAACTCGCGCTGCGTGATTTCGGGCCACAGGATCCACGCGCAGATCGCCATGGTGGAGTAAATGGTGAAGTCACCCCAACTGTCGAGGCGCGCGCCGAGCGGGGTAATCATGTTGAGCTTGCGCGCCAGCAGCCCATCCAGTACATCGGTGCAAGCGGAAAAGATCAGCGCGGCCAGAAACCAGGTTTCCATCTGCAGGAAAGCAAATACGAACATCAGCGGCGCGATCAGAATGCGCGTCGAACTGACCAGGTTGGGTAGCTTGAAAATCTCCTGTCTGAAAGTCATTGCGCGGGTTATTGCTGATTCCAGGGTTAATTAAAAACAAAAAAACAAGCTTATAAAAGGCCTGCCACTCTATTATTATTGGGCTTCTTTCAACCGAATCAAGGCTCCAGCATGCGCTATCACCTCATTATGGGCAACCAGGCTTATTCCAGCTGGTCGCTGCGTGGCTGGCTATTGCTCGAGCCTTTCGATCTTGATTTCAGCCACGAGGTGGTGCCGCTTTACGTACCCGGGTACGCCGATTTCGAGAACGCTAACTACCCGGCTAACACGGTGCCGACCTTACAGGTATTTGACGGGGCTGATAAAATGCTCATCTGGGACAGCCTCGCGATCGCCGAATTTCTGCATGAGCAACATCCGCAGGCCGGGATCTGGCCTGCCGCGACGCAGGCACGGGCGGCGGCCCGCAGTCTCTGCGCCGAGATGCATTCAAGCTATGACGCGTTACGTTCCACCATGCCGATGAATGTACGCCGCGAATACCAAACCTTTACCCCGGACGCCGATGCACAGGCCGATATCGCTCGCATCGAGGCGTTGTGGGCCTGGGCGGCGTCGAAATGGGGCGGGGCGGGCCCATACCTGTTCGGTGAGCACTTTAGCGCGGCCGATGCTTTTTATGCCCCGGTGGCGAGTCGTTTTCAGACCTACGGCGTGGCCTTGCAGCCGGAATCGCAACGCTACGCCGACGCGCTGCTGAATCACCCGGCGACGCTTGAATTTTACACGGCCGGCCAGCGTGAAAGCTGGGTCATGGACTTCATCGAGTTCGACATGGACTAATGGAACCCCCGGCGAACCGAAAACGAATCTGGAGGAGAAAAGCTATGAAATACGCCGTTTTATTCGAAGATAACGATGAATTCGCGCACAAGCGCCCGCAATTCATGGCCGATCATCTGCAGTTCCTGGGTGATAACAGCGATAAAATCGATGCCGCGGGACCGCTCAAGGATGCCGCGACGCAAGACCCGGCAGGCGGGCTGTGGCTTGTCGAGGCGGAAGATGCCGGGCAGGTGCAGGCTCTGGTTGAGGCCGATCCGTTCTGGCCGACCGGCCTGCGTAAATCGATCCGCATCCTCGAATGGACCCGTGTTTACGCTAATGGCCAGGAAATGATCTAATCGCTTTCAGTCAGATTGCTTGATGCGAGTCACTGTACGGC
>JBATHL010000130.1:0-5798 GCA_049666745.1 Gammaproteobacteria bacterium | reverse complement strand
GGTCTCGAAAGACCGCCGCTTCTATTACTGCAATTTAACGAACAGGTGGTGAGTACAGGATTCCGCCATTGGTCCACTGCGCATTCAAGCCACGCGCCAGACCCAGGGGAGTATTGACACCAACGTTACGCTCGAAAATTTCGCCGTAGTTGCCTACCGCTGAAATCGCGCGTACCGCCCATTGCTTGTCAAGTCCGATCATCGAACCGAAATCGCCCTCGGTACCAACCATACGGTTGATATCCACGTTACTTCCGGCTTTATTGGCATGACCTTTGACATTTCCCTGGGTGATCCCAGCTTCTTCAGCCGCGATCAGAACATTCAACACCCAACGGGTAACGTCGGCCCATTCATCATCGCCCTGGCGAACGGCCGGCCCAAGTGGTTCCTTGGAAATAATTTCCGGCAGAATGACATGCGCATTCGGGTGGTCGAAAGTACCACGGGTAGCCGCCAGACCTGACGCGTCAGTGGTGTAAACGTCACAACGTCCTGCGAGGTAGTTGACCTGGCCTTCTTCGTTGGTTTCGATCGCTACCGGCTCATAATTCATGTTGTTAGCACGAAAATAGTCCGCGAGGTTAAGCTCGGTGGTGGTACCGGTCTGAATGCAGATCGAAGCGCCGTCGAGTTCCTTGGCGGATGTTACGCCGAGCGCCTTGGGTACCATGAATCCCTGGCCATCGTAGTAGTTAACCCCGAGGAAGGTCAGTTTGAGGTCCGCGTCACGACTCATCGTAATTGTGGTGTTGCGATACAATAAATCGCCTTCACCCGAATTCAACACGGTAAAACGGGTTTTGCCAGTCGTCGGAATAAATTTAACCTTGTTGGCATCACCCAGGACCGCAGCGGCGGTTGCGCGACAAAAATCGACGTCAAAACCTTCCCAACGACCCGCGTCGTTGGGCGCGGCAAAACCAGCTACACCAGTTGTTACCACACAGTTAAGTTCGCCGCGGGCTTTTACGTCTTGTAGCGTACCTGCGGTCGCGACACCTGAAGTTGATGCAAGTGCTACGGCTGCCGATACTGCCAGCGTTTTAAAAAGTTTCATTGGTCACTCTCTCCAATTGTTATTAGATGAATTGCCGCAACGATTTTCACGAGTTTTCTGCTCTTTTTTTAACCGTTTTGGCAGGTAAGGAGTATTTATTGTTTTGCTCCGTGCGCGAAAAGTAACATAACCGAAGCTTAACGCCAAGATATTGATCGTTTGCTTTGCAGAGCTGTTTATTGATATTTACTATTGCCATCAGGGCAATAGCGCCGGTATAAAGTTATTCGATGATCAGAAATCTGCGCAACTCGGACGCTGAAGTGGTGCTAAATATCTACCAGCAGGGGCTGGATACTGGAGAAGCATCGTTCGAAACTGAAGCGCCGGACTGGGATACCTGGCAATCCAGGTACCACCCTTTTTGTCGACTGGTCTGGGAACAGGATGGCAAACCGGCAGGCTGGGCAGCGCTGGCACCGGTGTCGGCGCGGGATTGCTACCGTGGGGTTGCGGAAGTCAGTATTTATGTCGCGGATCGCTACCTCAGCCAGGGAATTGGCAGCAAGCTCATGGCCGCGCTGGTTGAGGCAGCGGAGAGTAACGGCCTCTGGAGCCTGTATTCATCGATTTTTCCGGAAAACCAGGCCACCCGTAAACTTCACCTGCGCCACGGGTTTCGAGAAGTCGGAATTCGCGAACGCATCGCCCAACGCGACGGGCGCTGGCGTGACACGCTGATACTGGAACGCCGCTCCGCTAAAGTCGGAATTTGATCTCGACAACCAAAGTCACCCCGATACGTCGGATTGCCGCGTAAGCCTGTGCGGCCCGACAGGAATCTTAAAAAGTGCCGTTGTTGCAAGATCCCGGATGTGCTGCGCACTCTGGGATGACGCCGCAGGGCGGCGTCAGTTAACCTTAATCTCGGAAATGCTGTCATCCTGTGTAGCGTTACCCAAATCATCCAGTTTCACCAGATTGCCCAGGTAATAGCCCTGTGCATAGTCAATACCTATCGATTTCAGTTTTTCGATACTGGCTTCGCCATCGACATTCTCGGCTATGGTTCTTATACCCAGTAAATGCGCCATCGAGTTGATCGACTCCACCATCGCAAAATCAACCTCATCGCTACAAATATCCCGAATCAGGTTGCCATCGATTTTTACAAAATCCATTTTCAGTTCCTTTAGAGCAGTAAAACTGCCTAGCCCGCTGCCAAAATTGTCGAGCGCGAAACTACAGCCTGTGGCCTGTAAACGCTTAATCAACCGGCTCGCGTTGGCCAGGTTATGACTCAGCGTGGTCTCGGAAATCTCAAAACAGATTTGCTGTGGTGTAACCACCGTTTTGTCAAACATTTGCAGGATGAATTCGGCCAGCGATTCGTCGGCAATCGACGGGGCCGATAAATTCAGGCTCAACACCAGCCCGGGATTTTGCATGAATATGTGGGGGTACGAAGTGAAGACCCGCTCGATTACCCAGCAGTCTATTTGCGGCATCAGGCCAAATCGCGAGGCCGCCGGCAGGAATGCGCCTGGCGTAATGACGTTATTGGTATCATCAAGCATGCGCAACAATACCTCGGCGCGGGTATGCAGCCGGGTCTGCCCGGGGTCGAGCGCGATAATCGGCTGGTAAAGCAGCAAAAAGCTCTCGCTGGCGAGCGCATCGCTGATATCCTTGCGCTGCAGTTTCTCACCGAGCCGTTGCGTCAGTTCGCTATCGGCTTCGGTATGGGTATAGGCTCGCCCTCTGCCGAGATCCTTGGCAACGTAACAGGCCTGGTCGGCGTCGTGCATTAATTGCTTGCGCGAGACCGATTCCGCCACTATCGGTACGATGCCGATACTCACCCCGACCTGGTAGGTTTTCTGATCCCATAAGAAACGATACTCGCGCACGACGTCGATCAGCATGTCGGCAACTTTTCTGGCCTTGCTCAGCGGGCAGTTTTCCAGTAACACGCTGAATTCGTCACCACCGAGACGCCCCAGCGTATCCCGGCCACGCAGTTGTCCGGCGAGTAACGATGAAATCTGCTTCAACAACTCGTCGCCTGCGACGTGACCCGCGGTATCGTTGACGATTTTAAACTGGTCAAGATCAAGAAACAGCAGTGCATGCGTGTTTTCGAAATCCTTTGCCGACTGCAGGGCTTTATCCAGTCTTTCCTCGAACTCGGTGCGGTTGACCAGCCCGGTAAGCGGGTCGTGCGTGGCCTGGTGCACCATCATTTTCTGCATCCGGCGCGAGTCGGTGACATCCTTGAATACCAGCACCACACCAATGCTGTTGCCCTGGCCATTAACCATCGGGGCCGCGGTACCCTGAATCGAGTAGCGTTCGCCACCACGTGATATCAATACATTATCTGTTTTCGGCGCGATCACGCGATTTTCGCTCAGGCAGCGCTGCGCCGGGTCTGGAATCACCTTGCCGCTTTGCTCGTCTTCAAGATGCAGCACCGCTTCCATCGACAATCCCATCGCCTGGTGATAACGCCAGCCAGTCAGGGCTTCGGCGACCGGGTTCATGTAGTCGATACAGCCTTTATTATCGGTCGTAATGACCCCGTCACCGATCGAATGCAGGCTGATTTGCGCCCGCTCCTTCTCGATCAGCGTTTCACCAAGCGCGAGCTTGCGCTCCATTTCAGCCGCCGCACGCGCGGCAAACAACTTGATCACGTGGACATCACTCTTCGCTGGATGCAGGGCAGCTCGACTAATCCCGGCCAGCACCCCGATATGCCCACCCGATGAATCCTGCAGCTTGACCGCGAAAAAACCGCAGGCATTAAAGCGTTCTTTCAACAGGCTCGCGTCGGGAAACAGGTCGCTGGCAGAATTTTCCATGTACCAGAAGCTGCCGCTCTCACCGCAGGGGCTGTTTTGTAATGAAACGGAGTGATTCATGATGTAACCACCATCGCACCAGTAGGCCTGGGTCTGGTAATTTTGTTGATCATCGTCGACACAGCTAGCCAGGAATACGGCATCCACCGACAGAAAACGGGATAGTTCCCTGACTAGTGCGTAAAAGTAGGTCTCGCCGGTAGTGCCAACCGTGGCCTCGATCAGGCCATGCAGTCGATCCTTATGCTGTTGCTGGTTTTTATGCGCCTGCTTTGTCGCAAATCCCCTGGCCCAGTACCACGCCAGACCAGCGCTAACCAGCGCGGAGATTACAGCTACCAAAATCAGTTCAATCATGAATGAGTCGGGTTAGATCAGAATTGGAAAGAGTATAGGCAAGATTTCATGTATTTGGGTCGCAGCGGCTGATTTATTCTCTTGCATCGCATTCTTGCTTTGCCTAACCTAGCGCGACTCATCCATTCTAATTTCAAGTACATCATGGCTAGCAAAAAAACCTCCTCCGCCAAACCCAATACCCGTAAATACTCGTCGCTGGTCGTCGATGGCGTCGATCGCGCCCCGAGCCGCTCGATGCTGCGTGCGGTCGGCTTCGACGACGCCGACTTCAGAAAACCCCAGGTCGGCATCGCCTCCACCTGGAGTATGGTCACCCCGTGCAACATGCACATCGACCAGCTCGCATTAAAAGCCGCCGAGGGCGCCAACCAGGCCAATGGCAAGGCCGTGGTATTTAACACCATCACTATTTCCGACGGCATTTCGATGGGCACCGAAGGCATGAAGTACTCGCTGGTTTCGCGCGAGGTAATTGCCGATTCGATCGAAGCGGTCACCGGCTGCCAGGGTTTCGACGCGCTGGTCACGATCGGCGGCTGCGACAAGAACATGCCGGGCTGCATGATGGGCATGGCACGCCTCAATCGACCTTCCGTGTTTGTCTATGGCGGCACCATTATGCCGGGTTGTCATAAGAAGAAGCCGACCGATGTCGTCTCGGTGTTCGAAGCAGTCGGTGCGCAGGCGCAACACAAGATCAGCAAGAAAGAACTCAAGGAGATCGAATGCACCGCCATCCCGGGCCCCGGTTCCTGCGGCGGCATGTACACTGCCAACACCATGGCTTCGGCAATCGAGGCAATGGGTATGAGCCTGCCGAACAGCTCGGCCCAGGCAGCGATTTCGAACGACAAGACAGAGGATTGTATTGCCGCCGGTAAAGCGGCGATGCGCCTGCTCAAGGCCAATATCCGCCCCAGCGATATCATGACCAAAAAGGCCTTTGAAAACGCGATTACGATCGTCATTGCGCTGGGTGGCTCGACCAACGCGGTACTGCATTTGCTGGCGATGGCCTCGGCGATCGGGGTCAGGCTCAAGCTCGACGATTTCACTCGTATCGGCAAACGTGTACCGGTACTCGCCGATCTGCGCCCAAGCGGCAAGGCAATGATGTCGGAACTGATTGAAATCGGCGGTATCCAGCCGCTGATGAAAATGCTGCTCGACGCCGGTTTGTTGCATGGCGACTGCCTGACCGTGACCGGCAAGACGCTCGCCCAGAACCTGGCCAGGGTAAAGCCCTATCCAAAAAGCCAGGATATCGTGCATGCGCTCAACGACCCGATCAAGAAGGACAGCCACCTGGTTATCCTGCACGGCAACCTGGCCCCCGAGGGCTCGGTGGCCAAGATTTCCGGTAAGGAAGGTTTGAGTTTTACCGGCAAGGCACGCATTTTCGCGTCAGAAGAACAGGCATTGAAGAAAATACTCGACGGTACCGTCAAGAAAGGCGATGTCATCGTGGTGCGTTACGAGGGACCCAAAGGTGGCCCGGGAATGCGCGAAATGCTGTCTCCGACCTCGGCCATTATGGGCAAAGGCCTGGGTAATGATGTCGCCTTTCTGACCGA
>JBATHL010000129.1:0-4594 GCA_049666745.1 Gammaproteobacteria bacterium | reverse complement strand
AGCCGCCGGTAGTCACTGGTATTCTCGCGTATCATTGAAGGAATACCAGTGCTAGGACCGATGCCTGATTTCCCAGCAGCGGTGAATTTTCGGGTTTCGCTTAAAGTCTTCCGCAATGGTCGAGTGGGTTATGTCAAGCGCGCTATAGGATTGCTGAGTCGCTTCAGCGAGCTTGAAACCGCGCCGGTTGGTTGAAAACAGCAGTAATCCATCCCGCGCCAGTAGATTCATCGCCAGCCTGATCAAGTCTTCATGATCACGCTGGATATCAAGGGTCTGTTGCATTTTGCTCGAATTGGAAAATGACGGTGGATCGAAGAATATCAAATCATAGGCTTGCTGCAATGCAAACCGTTCCGGTTTATTGAGCAGTTCGACGATATCGGCGCGCAAAAACTGGTAGCGTATCTCGTCATCCAATCCATTCAGTAAATGATTCTCGCGTGCCCACTTCAGATAGGTGGCCGACAGGTCGATATTGAGAACCGAGCTGGCACCGCCAAGGCCTGCCTGCACTCCGACAGCACCGGTGTAACAGAATAGATTGAGCACCGATTTTCCGGCTGAGCGCTGGTAAACTAATTCACGCGTAATGCGATGGTCGAGAAATAGCCCCGAATCAAGATAGTCACTAAGGTTGATCAGCAATGACGCCTCACCTTCTCGCACCTGGTAAAACTCGTTCCTGTTACCCTGTTTTTGGTACTGACCGGGACCACGTTGACGACTCCGGGTTTTACAGAACAACCGGTCATCGGGAATCGAGAACAGCTCCCTGACAACGTCCGCCGCGACGCCGATTCGATACTCCGCCGTATCAGCCTCTATTGTTGCAGGAGCCTGGTACTCCTGCAGGTGGTACCATTCAATCTCGGGCGCGATTTCACTCTGGTAGCGATCCAGTGCAAACGCGAACTCCGGTAAATCCGCATCGTAAATCCGGTAACAACTGATGTTATTGCGCCTGGCCCAGCGTTGCAGGTGCCGTGCATTTTTGGCCAGCCGGTTGCGTAATGGCAAAGCAATTTCATCGGTTATAACACTGACCACCGGGGTAACATTCTCCGCTTCGTTATCGCCTACGGTAGAAAATATCGCAAACAGGCATTCGAGCGGGCCATTCTTAACCTCCTTGCGACTGATCCGTTTCAACTTCAAGCGATGCAACAAATCCGGATTAGCTGAAATTATCGCCAGGCTGGCAGGGGCCAGACGCTGTACCGCATTACCCAGATCAGCATAGATCCCACCCAGATCCTGTTCACCCTGCAGACGCCGTCCCCAGGGTGGGTTGCAAATGACCAGGGTGTCACCCTGCGCCGGGGGTACTACCAGCTCGCCAACCTGTTGATGAGAAAATTCGATCATACTATCAACCTGGGCACGCACTGCGTTGGCCCGGGCGATTTCCAGCGCGCCAGCGTCGTAATCACTGGCAAATATAATGGCCTCGGCCTGGATCTCGATCGCCTGTCGCGCCTGATCGATACAGGCTTGCCACAATTCCTGCTGGTGCAGTCGCCACTTGTTAAAGCCGAAGTAACTACGTTGCAGCCCGGGAGCAATGTTAGCGGCCATCATCGCAGCCTCGATAGCAAAGGTACCTGAGCCACACATGGGATCGACCAGGCGCCTCGCAGAGTCTTTGTGCTGGTCCCACCAGCCGGCCTGCACCAACAACGCTGCCGCAAGGTGCTCCTTTAGTGGTGCGCCCGAATGTTGCAGGCGATAACCACGTCGATGCAGACTTTCACCGGACAAATCCAGGCTGATGTTCGCCTGGTTATGGTGAATGTTGATATGCACCTGAAAATCCGGTTGCTTTTTTTCGACCACGGGCCGGCTGCCACAGTTTTCGCGAAACTGATCGACAATCGCGTCCTTCGCCTTGAGCGCGATAAAATGCGTATGATCCAGCTTCGAACGCGATGCAGTCGCTGAGACTGCAATGCTGTCGCGCGCGTTGAGATGGGCACCCCAGTCAATTTGATAAACTGCCTGATACAACTGGGTTTCATCCTCGACCTGCGCCCTGCCCAGTTCGCAAAAAACCCGATTCGCAAGTCGGGAATGCAGACACACGCGGTATACGGCTTCAATACCTGCGCTGATCTCGACCCCACCATACTTTTTTGCCAAAGTAGCGCTGGATGAACCCAGGATGTCGCGGAGTTCATGAAACAAAAGGGTTTCGAAGCCCTTATGGCCGGTGATGAATAATTTGAGATTTTGCATTGATCGTAGTTTCGAGGGTGCCGCCAGGGTTCAATCTTACGCCTTCTGTCAGAAAACTGCTGGAAAACGAATTTTTATGAAAATAGTCGCAGGAAATTGGTGAAGTTTTCGCCTATATTCTATTTATTAAATCCTTAAAAGCCGTTCGTAATGACACGCCCAGTCCCAAATCAAAACCCTGACTCGATATCTGGTGAAGATGTCTTTGTGGAAATCACCAGTCTCAGTAAGAAATTGATAACTGAAATGCTGGTGCGGATGATCGAAAGCGCCGTGGATTATCACAGCTGGAGCCTCTCGGATCAAGACGGTGCCCGCATGATCAAGCTGGTCAAGCACAAGCAACGCATCATCTGTTCATCCTTTTCATTTCAGCTCAACAAGCACTTTGCCGAATTCAAATCCGACAATGAATCCGTGTCGCGGGAAAAAGGAGCGCGTGACTGGCAAATACTGGGCCTGGGCGCGAATGGAACTGCTGAAACCGATGTCTTGCAGGAAATCACGACCCGTTACAACGATGCTTTCAAGGAATTTGATCAAACCATCCTGAAACGGCTGCAGGCTTGCATAAAGCGACCCCGTGCGAGTATTTATGAAAACCCGTTACAGGTGAAAAGACTGTGCGAGTCTTTTCAATACGCGATCGACAGCCTCAACCTGGAAGTTAACTACAAAATTGCCCTCTACCACCTGTTTGCCGATCGTTTTATCGAGTCACTTGGCCCGCTGTATCGTCGAATCGACCGCGCATTGATCGACCATGGAATGCTCGCGGAGATTCCCACTGCCAGTATCCACCTGCGTACCAGCGACGGTTTGAGTGAGTCAAGTGCACCATCGACGATCAAACTGGATCAAACTGCCTGCCAGTTAATAGTGTTACAGCGTTACAAGGAAAAATCGCGCGCCCAGTCCAGCCAGTACAAGAACCTGTTTCCAGAACTGAAGCAGCACTTTGCCTCCTTCGGGCTGGATGAGTACGACGAACATATCGATCAGCTCAACCTGATGTTTAAGCTGATTTTTGAAGATGAAGATCTCCCCTTACCTGTCAAACAGCAACTGGCGCGGCTGCAAATTTATGTTTTTATTACGGCTATCCAGGAAGATGGTTTCCTGCGCCGTTCCAGCAACCCGGCGCGACGCCTGCTGGATGGCATCATCAGCAGTGAAGTCGAAATCGCAAAAGGTAGCAATCCGGAGTTCTCCGGAATCCAGTTTATTCGTGAACATATCGACGATCTTACGAGCCGCGGATTTATTACTGTCGATAGCTATAGCGAAATGCTCGAAGACTACAAGGTCCATTTAAAGGAACATGAAATCGCTATTCGCAAAGCGCGCAAACTGGAGGCAACCAGAAAAGTATTACCCCTGGTCAAATCCAGGCTTTCCGAGATCGCGCAACCCTTGAGAATCCAGGGGACTCCGCTGATCCTGTTCGAAAAAGTCTGGCTGCCGCTGATGGTACAGATCGCACTGCAGCAGGGGATGGACTCTGACCCCTGGCACAAAACCGTCGCGATGGTACAGAAACAGGTCTGGTCGCTAATCCCCAAATCCACCCTGGAAGAACAGGAGGAGCTGCAAATAGCGTTGCCGAATGTAGCCCACTCGTTGCACCGCGCGATGCGCAGTCTCAAACTGGCCGAATCCTTGCAGCAATCCTTACGCGATTATCTGAAGCTCGAACAGCAGGACGTAGTCGAGAAAACAGCTCGCAATATCATCGAAGCCAAGCGCAAAACCCGCTCATTATCAGCACAGTCCTTCGACACCATGGAAGACAGCACCGAGTTTGATGCCATGATGCAAACGGGTGTATTTCAGATTCCAACAGATATGCTCGAAGCGTTCAATGCGGTAAAACCCGAAAAACCCAAGAAGATCAACCAGGTCGACTCGCTCTCTATCGGCGAATGGGTCAATATCATGCAGGGTGGACAAAAGCAGATGGCTAAGGTGGCCTGGAAATCGGAAGACGCCAGCCTGTTTATTTTCGTCGATCGCGACGGCAAGCGGATTTGCGAAGTCGATGCGCATAAACTGGAAGAACAGTTTGAATCGGGTGATGTATCCCTGATTGATGCGGGTTCGACGGACTCAGAAAAGACCCAGTTCAGCTTTATGAAATCTTTTTAGGTCGAACCTGAAACTATACGCCAAGCAACAGTCTCGCCGGATCTTCCAGAACATTCTTGATTGTCACCAGGAACTGTACCGCTTCCTTACCATCGATAATACGATGATCGTAGGTCAATGCCAGGTACATCATCGGGCGCACCACTATTTCACCGTCGACTACCACCGGGCGCTGCTGTATTGAATGCATGCCCAGGATTGCTGACTGTGGTGG
>JBATHL010000128.1:0-10864 GCA_049666745.1 Gammaproteobacteria bacterium | reverse complement strand
AATTGCAGCCTCGATCTGTTGATAAAGTTCAGCCATCCAGACCTCGGGATATATCGGCAACAATATCATCGATATTCTCCAGCCCGACTGCAACCCGAATCAATCCCTCGCCTATGCCCGTGCTGGCCTTGATCTCCTCGCTAACCCGCCCATGGGTAGTGGTTGCGGGATGGGTTATCGTGGTTTTGACATCACCCAGGTTGGCGGTTATCGAGACCATCTCGGTGGCGTCTATTACCCGCCAGGCAGTTTCACGTCCTCCCTTGACTACGAATGAGACCACACCGCCGAACCCGCTCTGCTGTGATTTTGCGAGCTCATGCTGGGGATGTGACTCCAGTCCTGGATGGTATACCCGCTCCACCGCGGGGTGCTGTTGCAGAACTCTGGCCAATTGCAGTGCCTGCTGCGAATGGGCATTCATACGCAAAGTCAATGTTTCCAGTCCTTTCAAAGCAACCCAGGCATTGAACGGACTCATGCTCGGACCGGTGGTACGAATGACCGCAAAAATATCTTCACTGACAAGTGGCTCAGGTCCAACCACAGCGCCGCCGACGATGCGCCCCTGCCCATCCAGGTACTTGGTCGCCGAATGCACGATTAAATCTGCGCCGAGCTCAAGTGGGCGTTGCAATGCGGGAGTGCAAAAACAATTATCGACCACCAACAGGCATTTGTTCTCATGCGCCAAATCGGCCAGCGCCCTGATGTCGGCAATCTCCATCAGCGGATTCGATGGCGTCTCCAGAAACAGCAATCGGGTATTACTACGAATCGCTCGTTTCCAGTCGTCGAGATCTATCAGATTGACAAAGCTGGTTTCGATGCCAAGGCGCGGTAAATACTTGCCAAACAAGGTTGTGGTAGTGCCAAAAACCGAGCGCGAACTGACGATATGATCCCCCGTTTGCAGTATGGCCACACAAAGGCTCATGATCGCCGCCATTCCCGATGCGGTAGCAACACAGGCCTGCCCCCCTTCCATGGCAGCCAGACGTGCCTCGAAAGCCTGCGTCGTGGGGTTGGTAAAACGCGAGTATATGTTGCCGGGCTCATCCCCGGCGAAGCGAGCGGCAGCCTGGGCCGCATTCTCAAAAACAAAGCTCGAGGTCGCAAATATCGCTTCGCTATGTTCGAGCTCAGCGGTACGTCGATGGCCGCTTCTTATGGCGAGCGTGTCAAAACCAAAACTATCATCTATCACGGAGTTTCTCCAAATGCGAAAAACTCGGGAGGGGTCAGGTACGGAAGGGATTCGGGACCACCCTCTTTAGCAAATTTATTTTCGGAATCATTTCGTGATTCGCAGGCGCCTGCAAGCCGAGTAACAAATTAGCGCCGCAGCAGAACCTTATGACGATGCTTCCAGGTTGTCAAGAGACGTCAACCCGGATAGTGATGGACATTTGAGGATTGTTAGAAGCTACGGCTAAGCAGCAGCTAGCGGCGAACATACTGCAGCGCCAGCAAAATCGGCACCAATTATCTTATAACGACCAGATCATTGAGCAGGACTTCGTCAAACAGTTCGATGACATCGGCGTTCCTCATGCGGATACAACCACCCGAAACCGGTTCACCAATGCGTTTTTCGTCCGAGGTTCCATGGATGTAAATATAACGGGAATAGGTGTCGTGCACCCCTCCCCGATTAACACCGTCCTCAAGTCCGTCGAGCCATAATATGCGCGATGTTATTTCATCCTGTTCGCGATTATCGAGGTCGCTGGCAATTCTTCCGCTTGGCTGGCGCGCTTCAAATACTGCGCCAATTGGTTGCCCACCACCTACCTTTTGCCGAATTCGGTGTATGCCAAAGGGCGTCTTGTGAGAATCCAGGCGATTGCCAATCCCGTTTTCTGCAGTTGACACGGGATAGCTGTGGTTATTTTCCGCTTCGATATCAATACAGTGTAACTGCTGTTGGCGGGAGTCGATAAATATGAACGGACGTTGCTCTGCCAGGGCATGATTCCCACCCAGCTTGGCGGCAACTTCTCGATGTAGATCCTGCCAGCGCATCAGGCGTTATTATGCAAGTCCATGCCGACTACATTAAGTTGTTCTTCGCCTTTTTCCTTAGCCGAATCGTTGCGCAAGGTACTGATTTTATTAAGATAATCATCCCCTACCGTTTTCGTTACATAGTTACCATCGAAACAGGAACAATCAAACTTCTTCACCTTGCGATTGCCTTCCTGTACCGCATCTATCAAATCATCGAGATCCTGGTAAATCAGCCAGTCCGCGCCGATGAATTTCGCGATTTCCTCTTCGTTACGATCAAAAGCGACCAGTTCATCCGCGGCAGGCATGTCGATACCATATACGTTGGGATGGCGCACCGGTGGCGCCGCAGACGCGATATAAACCTTTTTCGCACCGGCTTCACGCGCCATCTGGATAATTTGCTTGGATGTTGTTCCGCGCACTATCGAATCATCCACTAACAGCACATTCTTTCCCTTGAACTCAATATCAATCGGGTTGAGTTTGCGGCGTACCGACTTTTTCCGCATTTGCTGACCCGGCATGATAAAAGTACGGCCGATGTATCGATTCTTGATAAAACCTTCCCGAAACTTGACGCCCAGATGGAAAGCAAGTTCGATGGCAGACGGTCGACTGGTGTCAGGAATGGGAATGACGACGTCGATGTCATGTTGTGGCATTTGCTTTAAAATT
This sequence comes from Gammaproteobacteria bacterium, assembly GCA_049666745.1. Classification (GTDB taxonomy): domain Bacteria; phylum Pseudomonadota; class Gammaproteobacteria. The sequence goes on along the minus strand of JBATHL010000128.1, from coordinate 8,176 downwards.
TTGCGCGCCAGTTTTGTGCCCATGCGCAAGCGGGCTTTGTAAACATAAATATCATCGATTATCGAATCGGGTCGCGCGAGGTAGACATACTCGAAAATACAGGGATTGAGTTCGGTTGCCGCGGCGCATTGCCGCTGATGGATTTCACCCGTGACATCAATATACACCGCTTCACCTGGTTGCAAGTCTGCGATCAGTTCAAACCCGGAGGTCTGCAGGGCGACGCTCTCGGACGCGATCATATACTCGTTGCCTTCGCTGGTTTCCCGTTTACCGTAGACCATGGGCCGAATTCCATGCGGATCACGAAACCCGACAATGCCCTTACCAGTCAGCATTGCAACCACCGCATACGCGCCTTCGATACGTTTATGGGTTTCAGTTATCGCAGTGAAGATTTCATCAGCTGTGAGGTTCAGGCTGCCGCAGCTTTGCATTTCATGCGCGAATACATTTAGCAGCACTTCCGAATCAGACTCGGTATTAATATGGCGCAGGTCGGACTGATAAAGCTCTGACTTCAGCTTTTCGACATTGGTCAGGTTACCGTTATGCGCCAGCGTAATGCCATAGGGCGAGTTGACGTAAAATGGTTGTGCTTCGGCTGATGACGAACAACCCGCAGTCGGATAACGCACATGCCCGATTCCCATGGTTCCGTTTAACTCACGCATATGACGGGTATGGAACACATCGCTGACCTGTCCATTGGCCTTGCGCAGATTCAGCTTGTTCCCGTCACAGACCACAATGCCTGCAGAATCCTGACCGCGATGCTGCAACACCAGCAACGCATCGTATATCACCTGCGCAACTTCCCGCCGACTGACTATCCCAACTATCCCGCACATATATAATTACCTACAGCAGCGTTACCTGATCAGAAACCGAATTTATCCACCGCATCCGCCGGGATAATACCTTTGACCCATTCACCCAATTGCTGAAAAAAACCGACCATCGCCGAATCCTGCCACCACTGTGAATCGGGCATCGGGGTAAGACTCGCGAGCAACACTATCAGGGTAACTATCAGTACCCCGCGTGCCCCGCCAAATACCACACCCAGGGCCTTGTCGGTGCCGCTAAGGCCGGTTTTTGAAACCAGCTGGCTCATTATGAAATTAATGATTGCTCCGACCAACAAAGTGCTGACGAACAAAATAGCAAAAGCCGTAATACTGCGAACCATCGGCGACGACAGGTATGGTTCCAGCAATTCAGACATTGGCGAAAAATAGCGAAACGCGAGGACACCGGCGATTATCCAGGATATCAGTGAAATCGATTCCTTGACGAAACCGCGAATCAGGCTGATTAGCGCAGATATTACGATAATTCCAAGAATAAGGAGATCAAACCAACTCATGGTTGTGGCAGCCCTCGTCTAAGCCAACATGGAAGTGTAGCAGCAATAGCCGCAGTTGCTTACTAGCAAACTCTCAACCCACGACATGGAGCGGCAATTATCTTTCATACTTCATGATTATGCCATCGATGTCATGCTTGGCTTTTATCTTGTTCTGCGCCACCCTGGTTTGCTCCCGATTGATAAATGGTCCGAGCCGGACACGGAAACTGGCATTGCTGTCGGAATTGAATTGCTCGATGAAAACAGCTGAGATATTGGATTTGCGTATTTTGTCCCGTTGTGCCAACGCCTTGCCGCGATCCTTAAAGCTACCCACCTGCAAAACCCAACTGTCGCCACCGCTCCTGGCGATTGGCTCGATATCAGTTTCTGATTGCGCCGGTTTGGCGTCAGGCGCAGATTTGGCTGTGGGTTCGGATGCCGCAGGGGCATTCGTGGTAGTTTCACGTATGATGGTATTTTCTGTGGAGTTTTCATCGACAAATCGAGTCTCGAGATCAGGTACAGCTTCGGCCTGCTTGTTTAGCTGAACAATTTTCGCTTCAAACTCGGGGTTGGCACTAACTATCGGCTGCGGGGGTATAACTACCTCCAGTTTTTGTTTATCCACCCCCGAGCCGTCCAGAATCATGGGCAGGAAAATCACCGCGAGGGCAAAAATCACAATGATTCCCACCAGACGATTCTTAATGTTTTGGTCCATACTAGTTTTGTTCGCCTGAATCGGATAATGCGCGGAGCAGAAGTTCAACGGTTACGAAGGAGCCGGTTACGAGCATTATATCCTGATTACTCAAAGATGACAGTGCATGATCCAGCGCATCGGTAACATTATCGAAAAGCTGTTCGGCCTTCGCCTGCGATTCGATACGGGACGCCAGCTGCACAGCGCCAAGGCCTCGATCACAGTCCAGGGTCAGTAGCCACCAGTCATCGACTACCTGCTTTAAAGCCTCGACAAAAAGGTCCGGCTGTTTGTCGGCAAGCATTCCAAGCAGTACCACGACCCTTCCCCCGGGTTGTTTCATCGCGTCGAGATTGGTGGCCAGCACCCTGGCAGCATCCTGATTATGTCCCACGTCCACGTACAACTGACAGGCAAGTCGACAGGGCATCAGTTGCAGGCGACCTGGCAGTGAGATTCCATGGAAAAAGTCACGTAGCTGATCCGGGCTATACCCGGTTAACGGCATCAATAGCGACAGGCCCGCAACAACGCCGGCAAGATTTTGCACCTGGTGCGCTCCGGGTAAAACCTTATCAAGTTGCAGTTCCATGTCCTGGTCGTGCCAGAGAAACTGGTTATCATCTAGCGCCGTTGTGTGATATTCGCGTCCCAATTTCAGGCACTTGCAGCCGAGTCGCTCGATCTCGGCAATCACTGACCTGGGAGGATTGGCATCATTCAGCACAACCGGTATGCCGGCACGTAAAACGCCTGCTTTCTCGAAACCAATCTGCTCGCGGTCGTCTCCGAGCCAGGATTGATGATCGAGCCCAATCGGCGTTAAATGAACAAGATCGGCGGCAATTATATTGACCGCATCCAGTCGCCCCCCGAGCCCGACTTCCAGAATCGCGTAATCAGGTTGCCACTGTTGAAACAGGAATAATGCAGCCAGGGTTCCAAATTCGAAAAAAGTCAGTGCTGTAGTCTGGCGCGCCGCTTCAACTGCTTCGAAGGCAGCACATAATTCGGCATCAGATACCGGGTTCAGATCACGCTTGATACGTTCGTTGTAAGCCAAAAGGTGAGGCGAAGTGTAGCTGACAACCGAAAACCCAGCCTGCGACAACCAGGTTTCGTAAGCAGCGACACTGGAGCCTTTACCATTGGTACCGGCGACGGTTATCACCTGGCCGGCAATTTTATCGAGACCGAGGCGTTCACCCACCTTGCTGACTCGATCCAGCCCCAGATCGATGGCCTTATCATGTAAGACCATCTGCCAATCCAACCACTGATCGAGGGTATCAAAACGCATCGGGAAAATCAGGGACTTGGCTAGGGAGCTGCTTGCCCCATCAGCATAGTACATAGCGAGCTTATCTTATCGCGCAGCTGACGACGATCGACGATCATATCCAGCGCACCATGCTCAAGCAGGAATTCGCTGCGCTGAAAACCTTCAGGCAGTGTTTCACGCACTGTTTGTTCAATTACCCGCGGGCCGGCAAAACCGATTAATGCACCTGGCTCACCGATATGAACGTCGCCAAGCATGGCAAAACTGGCAGAAACTCCACCCATGGTTGGATCGGTAAGTACACAGATGTAGGGCAACCCCCGCTTTGCAAGCCGGGTCAGGGCGGCACTGGTCTTAGCCATTTGCAACAGCGAAAACAACGCTTCCTGCATACGCGCCCCGCCGCTAGCAGTGAAACAGATGAGCGGTAACCCATGTTCGATACTGGTATTTACCGCGCGTACAAACTTTTCGCCCACAACCGAGCCCATCGATCCACCCATAAAGCGGAACTCGAAGGCAACCGCTACCATTTCAACACCCACTACGGTGCCACGCATAACTATCAATGCGTCTTTCTCACCGGTTTGTTTTTGCGCCTGATTCAGGCGATCGCGGTATTTCTTGTCGTCTTTGAATTTAAGGACATCCTTGGCTTCTAACCCGGCCGCTATCTCGTTGCATTGGTCCTCGTCAAAAAAGGATTCCAGCCGACGCCGCGCACCGATACGCATGTGGTAATCGCACTTGGTACAAACTTCCTGGTTCCGTTCCAGTTCAGCGCGATAAATAATTGCATCACAACTGTCACATTTCGCCCATAGTCCCTCGGGAACATTCTTCTTGTCATTGGCACCCGAGGTACGAATCTTTGAGGGCAAGAGATTCTCGAACCAGTTCATACCTCGCTCCACCTGACTCGTTCAATCTGCAGGCTCATTTCGTACCTTACATTCGTCGCCACGTTCAACCTCGTTAAAAAATTGATCAATCAGGTCGGTGCTTTTTACACCCCCGGACACTTCTACACCAGTACTTACATCGACTCCCCAGGGTTGTACCCTGGCGATCGCCGCGGCCACATTCGATGAATTTATACCACCGGCCAACACCAGCGGATACTCGAATGAAGACGGAATTTTAGACCAGTCAAATGTATCACCTGATCCGCCCAGTCGTCCAGCAACGTTGCTGTCGAGAAGGAAACCCTGCGCTAAAGTAAAAGTCTGCGCATAGGCGTCAGGATCATCGATGCTGCCCATTGGAATAGCTTTTATATAAGGTGTCAGCCAGCGCTCACAAAACTCGGGCGATTCATTACCATGGAATTGCAGGCAATCGGGTCGCAACTGGTGTACAACTTGCGAGATCCAGTCCTCGCTTTCGTCCAGAAACAGGGCGGTCACGGTAACAAATGGCGGCAATACCCGGCGTATCTCGAGCGCTTGCTCGATTTCAATCGCTCGCACGCTAGGCTGATGGAAAACCAGGCCAATTGAATCGGCACCCCTGTTAGCGGCAAAGCGCGCATCCTGTACACGGGTAATTCCACAGATTTTGACTCGAGTGCGGTAGTTCATATCAGAATAATACGGGTTTTTTGACCGTGGTGGGGAGCTTATATTGCTCATCATAACTGGCTTGCAGGAAATATAACCCCGCCGCCGCTGCAGTTTTGTCTGCAAGATTCCGATCGCAAGCCTTGAAAACGCCTGCGAACCAGCTGGCGTCCTTTTCACCCTTACCTACAGAGATCAGGCTACCGGCAATGTTGCGCACCATATGATACAGGAAGGCGTTTGCCCTGATATCCAGAAAAATCATTTCGCCCAGCCGGGTAACCGAAATTTCATGGACATTTCGGCTCGATGATTTGGCCTGGCAGCCCGCGGCGCGAAAACTGCTGAAATCATGCTCTCCCAGCAGTATTTGCGCGCTGTCATGCATCGCTTTGTGATCCAGAGTCTGGAACTCCCAACTGCTGCGATCGTGAAAAATTGCGCTGGGAACCGGAGAATTATAAATAATATATCGATAAGCTCGCGCTCTGGCGCTGAAACGAGCATGAAAATCATCACCCACGGGAACTGCCCATTTCAGGCGTATATCGCGAGGCAAACGACAGTTTGAACCCAACACCCAGGCACGCTCGCTGCGCTCGGCACTGGTTTCGAAATGTGCGACTTGCTCGATAGCATGTACTCCGCTATCCGTGCGTCCGGCACATACCAGTTCAATCGGCTGATCAGCCACAAATCCTAACGCGGATTCAAGATTCTGTTGCACGGATTCACAATGCGACTGACGTTGCCAGCCACAATATGCCGCTCCACAATACTCGATACCGATCGCGTATTTCATCATTCAAATGCCGCCATTCAACGGGCCAGAAAAGTAATCGTTAATAATATCGTGAAACAGAGACAGGGCGTATTTTATTATAAACACGGAAGCTTTAAGTCATCCCGATCCCGGGCAAAATAGCGAACAAATAAAAGCCCGCTGTTTTCGCAGCGGGCTGGGGAACTTCAGTTTGAAACGGTGTACTTGTTATTCTGTCAGATTTGTTCGAGCAGCGATTTTGCTTCTGCTTTCTGCTCATCATTTCCTTCGGACATGACCTCTTCGAGACTGCCTCGCGCACCTTCGGTATCACCCATATCAATAAAAGCCCGCGCAAGATCAAGTTTGGTCGAAACCTCATCCACATCGTCCGGCAACATCAGGTCGCCGATGTCATCGATATCCGAAACCGGATCGACGGCTGCAGTAGGTTGTTCAAAATCGCCAGGGGCAAAAGTACCTGTCTGCTCATCGTCACCATCATCCATAGCGATTGAGTCGTCCGCTTCTTCAATCGATGCGATGATATCAGTAGGCTCGACAAAATCTTCGCCGCCGAAATCAATAATGGAAATATCTTCATCATCGTCAACGTCGTCATCGCCTATGGCCATCGCCAATTCGGCAGTATCCAGGTTAAGTTCTGCGGTAGCGAGCGAGGTGTCGTCGCCATCCAGATCTATCATGGCGGTATCTTCCATGCCAAGATCGATGCTGTCATCGTTCTCGTCATCGAGACCCGGCGAAACTACTGCCGTGTCCGTGAAACCCGTTTCATCCTCTGCTGACCGGTCAAGTTCGACTGCATCATCGTCGATTTCCATGGCAGCTGAAGTGGAATCGGTCAGATCAGGTTCGAAAGGGATTACCTCGGAATCATCAAGTTCCAGGTCGCCGGCTTCTTCGAGGGCTTCTTCGAATTCGGCACCAAAATCAACTTCTGATTTATCGTCTACTGCGGCAGCTTCTTCCTCGGCAATATCGAATTCCATCGCGATGTCATCCATATCGACGTCATCGGGTGCGCTTGCTGCTTCATCCACTGCACTATCACTAGCGCTGGTATCAGCATCCATCGAAAACTCAAGCTCGTCACCAACTTCATCTGGAAGTTCCAGGGCTGTATCGACCTGGGCTTCGGCTACAGCTTCTGCCGGGGCTGCGGGACCAAAATCAGTGTCTTCGTCTTCATCGAGTTCGGGCAATTCGTCAAGCTGGGGGATCTTCTGGGTATCAGCTATCTCCCCCGCCTCGCCCATATTCGAGGTGTCGCTAAAATCACCGCCGGTATCATCTTCACCGAGATTAAAATCAGTTGTGGAGAAATTGGTATCGTCGTCCTCCGATGCACCAAGATCAAAATCAGCTTCCTGGGGCTTGGTAATCTCAAGGTCGGCGGCACTAAGACCACTATCTTTAGCGTCCGAGAATAATGGATTATCGGGTGCCAGTTCGTAACCCATGATCTGTACACGGTCCCAGTAGCCTCCGGCCGCGTCTCCCATAGATTTGAGCTTATCGGCTTCCTTGCTGAAGGCGTCAACATTCTTGGTTGCAAAATAGGTATCAAGCAGCTTTGAGCGATAATCCGCGCGATCAGGGTTTTCGGTCAAACTGCTGTTCAGCAGATCTTCGGCGTTATCATAGAGTCCATAGGCGAGGTACACATCCACCTCGTTCAGGACATCATCCTGCTCGGCAGTCGCCGCCGCCGGAGCTGCTGTTTCCGGCTCGGGCATATCAACCGCTGAAATGATCGCAGTGGCTGCAATATCATCTTGCGGCTCAGCATCAGCTTGCTCTGGAGCGACATCGTCATCGGTTGGAACCTTGATGTCGGTTTCATCCGGTTCGACAACATCGACACCGCCATCGGCGAGATGAATCGGAGTTAGTTCTTCCTCTTCATCAGCGGCGAATAAATCTTCATCGCTACTGGCACTAATACCGGAATCATCGTCAGATGAACTTTTCCTTCGCTTGAGAATCACCAGTATCAGCAAAAGAATGATAACGCCGCCAACTGCGCCGAGAATAATGGGGTCATTCAGGATGCCACCCATCGCCGGCATAGACGGGATCATATCGATAACATCGGGCGGCAATATACCATCGAAGATAGAGGGTGCACGGGTTACAGGTTCAGTCACGATAACAGGTGCCGGTGGCGGAACCGTTGTCTCGGTTTCGGCCTCTTCGGTCGTCATCCCGTCAGTACTGGCTGTTTCGGTTACTGCATCATCAGCCATCGTGTCATCAGCAACAGCTTCCTCAGTCATCGCGTCGTCACTAGCCGCTGCCTCGACTGCACTATCGTCGACAACAGCCTGCTCTTCGGCCTGTGCTGCCGCTTCTTCTGCGAGCAACTCTTCCAGCAATGCCTCTTCATCGGCCTCGATAGCCTCGCTCACCGATTCGGTCGCAGCCTGTTCTTCAACCTGCTCCATAGCTTCGGCGGTTTCTGCTTGTTCCGCCTGGTCTGCCTGCATCTGGG
>JBATHL010000127.1:0-2568 GCA_049666745.1 Gammaproteobacteria bacterium | reverse complement strand
CCGCAACCCTGTTGGTCAAACAACTGCAAAATCGCCGCCAGACATCGCATTGGCTGGGTGAGGTTGAGTTTGAAGGTCGTCCGCACGATGTGATCACACTGGTGATGGAAGTCGGCCCCGCGCTGAGTCTGTATTTTGACAAGGAAACCCATCTTTTGAGCCGCAGCGAACGTGTGCTGCCGCCATTTGGCCAGGTTGACTACCGGTTTACGGATTATGAAACCATTGATGGCATCCCGTTCAGCAAGACTTTCAAGTTGTATGTAAATGACGAGCCGAATATTCTCATCGACATCAAATCCACCAAGGTTAACCAGTCTTTGGATACATATGCCACGCTGCCACAAGATTTGAAATTGGTTGAGGCCGCGCCACCCGCCCCGACAGAGGTAGAAGTTCAGGAAATTAAAGAGGGTGTCTTCCTCGTAGGTGGCGGCACGACCTACGCGATGTTTGTCGAAATGGATGACCATGTCATTGCGGTTGGCGGAACTGCCGGTATACCAGAGCGTATCAAGGCCCTGCGTGACGTGGTCGAGGACAAGCCGATCAAATTTGGCGTCATGACCCACCACCATAATGATCATGTGCTGGGTGTACCTGCCTACCAGGCGGAAGATGCAATGGTGCTGACGGTAAAAGAGCACGAGGCCGTTATGCGCGCTGCCGCCACGGATGCAGAATCGCTAAAACTTCAGTTTGTTGAAGACAAATACGTATTTGACGATGGCAGTCACAAGCTGGAAATCATTGATATCGGTCCGACACCGCATTCAAAACACCTTTTGGTGGCTTGGCTACCGGAAGAAGGCATCCTGTTTGAAGCCGATCATTTTCCGAACCCGACCAATGGTCAGATGGCACCCGCACAACCGGTGACCAAACGCCTTGCTGAAGCCATCAGCGAAAAGGGTCTGGATGTGAAGATCATAGTCGGGTCCCACAGCCCTCGAATCGCAAGCAGTGATGACCTGCGCAGTGCAATGGCCTTGAGTTCCACCAAGCTCGCTAAAACCAGTCCTTGATAATCATCATTTTCTCAGGACCCGAAACCCCGCTTCGGCGGGGTTTTTTTTCAGTGCAATATTTCTCTTTTAGTCTATACTCAAAGGGTACTTCAGGAAATTCATAATTAACGTAACTGTCAGTTATTAAAGGTGATCTAAAGGGGACAATAGCAATTAATGACGAAGATACTACCTAACCTGGTACTCGTTATTACCATGTTGTGTGTGAGTTGCGAGCTTGCAGCTCAAGGCGATGTTGCGCTTGCTACCCGCACTGCAAAACTGCAAACCCTTTCCGAAAACCTCAAAAAACGTGATGCAACTGACAGGCTACAAGTGCAGGAATTCGCTCGTCGAACGGGTGTACCCGTCCGACGTGAGTTGCCCAATGGCAAGGTGCTGGAACTCCAGCGGGTATCTCCGGGCCTGGGTCCGGTTTTCTATATCACCAACAACCTGGATGCCGCTGACACCGTATCTACCTTAAAGGTCCGGCCGGGCGGGTCTGCAGGCCTTGACCTTGACGGGGGTGGAATGATCGTTGGGGAATGGGACGGCGGCGCCATTGACCCAACTCATACGGACTTCATCGGTCGTTTGACCCAAATGGATGACGCCTCAATCGTAAGTGGACATTCAACTCACGTAGCAGGAACCCTTATCGGCGCTGGAGATGGGCTGGAGCCGAGGTCTCGCGGTATGGCTTATGCCGCTCAGCTCAATGCCTGGGACTGGAATTCTGATACTGCAGAGATGGCACTGGCCGCAGCGGGCGGGCTGCAAATTTCCAATCATTCCTATGGTATCGCCGCCGGTTGGTTGTACATCGGTGATGCACCACCAAGTACCTGGTGGTGGATAGGTGGCAGCGCACCATCCGATGTTGAAGACCCCTATTTTGGTTACTACGACGCTGAATCCCAGTTATGGGATCAGATTGCTTTCGATGCGCCTTACTACCTTATCGTCAAGGCATCCGGCAATGACCGGTCGGACACCGGTCCAACTCCCGGAGAAGAGTACACCGTCATCGACCAGGACGGTAATCCCCTGTTTACCTCGACCTTACCAAGAGACGCGGACTGCGCACCGGCCGGATATGACTGCCTGCCCACCCACAGCGTGGCAAAGAACATCCTGACCGTCGGCGCTGTCGATGATGTACCTGGCGGCTACTCAGCATTAGCCGGCCCATCCCAGGTCAAGATGGCCCCATTCAGCAGTTGGGGACCAACAGATGATGGCCGTATAAAACCCGATGTCGTGGGTAATGGCGTATTTCTGATCTCGGCCTGGCCCGATTCTCCGTATTACGCTGCGGCCGCCGGCACCTCGATGGCTGCCCCGAACGTAACCGGGTCACTGCTATTGCTACAAGAGCATTATGAGGATATTCATGGCGCAGGCAATTTCATGCGCAGTGCGACCTTGAAGGCATTGGCCATCCATACCGCCGATGAGGCCGGCGATGCTGCCGGTCCGGATTATGCGTTCGGATGGGGCTTGCTGAATACCAGGAATGCCGCAAAGGTTATTTCTGAGGATGGCGGTGGTAACCACC
>JBATHL010000126.1:0-11197 GCA_049666745.1 Gammaproteobacteria bacterium | reverse complement strand
GGTATCGTACTGGGCCATGATGGCGCTGGCATCGTGGAGGTCATTGGTGATGATGTCACTTCGGTGAAAGTGGGAGACCGGGTCTGCTTTTGCAACGGTGGCGTAGGCGGAGACCAGGGCACCTATTCCCGCCATGCCGTGGTACCGGAGTGGTTGCTGGCGAAAATACCCGATACAGTTGATTTTGTTACCGCTGCGAGCTTGCCGCTGGTCTTTATTACCGCCTGGGAAGCTCTCGTCGAACGCGCGCAATTGCAGCCAGGTGAATCCGTCCTCGTCCATGGAGCTGCGGGTGGTAGCGGGCATATTGCCTTGCAAATTGCTAACGGACTGGGCGCACGGGTCGCAACAACGGTCAGCAGCAGCGCCAAGGCCGAGCTGGCAGCTTCGATGGGCGCACAACTCGTCGTCAATTACCGGGAAGAAGATTTTGTCACGGCAGTTCGGCAGTGGACCGATGGCAAGGGTATTAACGTGGCTTTCGACAATGTCGGTACGGAGGTGTTTCAGAAAACGCTAACTGCAATGGCCCCCTACGGACGAATCGTGACCCTGATGGGGACACCGGGTGACCTCGAAGATGAAACCGCATACAACAATAACCTCAGTATTCACAATGTGATGATGCTGACACCCATGTGGCTCGGCCTCGAGGCAGAACGTCGGCGTCAGGGTGAAATCGTGCGCCACGCAATGGAATGGCTAGCGGAAGACCGTATCAGACCGAACGTGGTCGCGACCTATCCCCTGGAAGAAGTGGCGGCAGCCCACACCCAGCTGGAAAAAGGCAGTATGGCAGGCAAGATCGTGCTCACCATGAACTGATTCCAGCGGGTCGTCTATTTTTCGCTGAGGATTATGTTGACGCCGGTTTCGCCCGCCAGTGTTCGCCTGAGGTGATAGGTGGCCAGCGGATCACCAGCATATTCTCCAACGACGGCGGCAAAAGCCTGGCTGGCTGACGGGTCACCGGCTTCCAGCTTTGCGAATGCTGCCTGATAAGCCTGGATCGCAGACGACTCCATGCGCTCCGCGGAAAGCGGTTCGAACAATTTCAGTGGCGTGGTTTTTCCAGGCAGCAAAACGGTCCCGACCGGCAGCCGGCTGGTTGTTTTTGTTGCTTACTCCTTGCTGCTAGCGACTTAAGATACGAGATACCCGTCTATTTTTTCGCTGCCTTGATCACAAAGCCATGCCTCGGTTCGAAGCCCACCAGCAGGATCTGGGCGGGGTCCACGCTAACCTGTTGTTCAAAACTGTGATTGAAACCCTCGATGCGGACGCTATCGTTCATCTTCAGGCTTAAATGATGATCTCCGGCAGGGATCTTGGCGCTGTAAAAAACGTCGACACCGCCATCGCCGAACAGCCCCGGCGGTTGCAGTAACGCGCTGTACAACGGCTCGCCATCGAGCAAGGCTTCGATCGTGACCGGGGATCGCTCGCGTGGGCAGTCTTCGATTTTGCGCATGTTGGGTGGAAGTTCGTTCAATTCTTCCTGGCTCAGCCTGCGACAGGCTTCCCGTAGCTGCCCGGCGTGGGCAAACGCGATAGTAATCTTCGCCTCGTTAGCGCCGATTAAACGTACCGAAGGTGCCGTGGCGAAATACCAGATAATAGCCATGAAGACACTGTAATTGATGGCCTGCAGCACGTAACGGATCGGCTTGTTGTTGATTTCAGCCATGACAGCCTGTTTTCATTCCGACGCCGCCGCAGAGGCCAGGTTGAGTTCACGCAGGCGTTGGCGAAACTCGTCCAGATCCTGTTCGATGGCACGCTTGTCCGGCTCGGCGCCACCGTGGATGCGAATGCGCTCACGCTCGGCACGGCCGCGCAGACTCGGTTTTCGTTCCCCGGCAAAACGCATCCGGGTCCAGCGATTGCCAAAGCGGTAGTAACAGTCATTGTGGCGACAGCCGGTCACCATGACCCCATCGGCACCCTGCTTTAACGCATACTCGACCAGCGTCGGTGGCAACATGCCGCTGCAGATCAGCTTGATACCCCGGGTTTCATCGGTTTGCAGACGCATCACATCCAGACCATGTTCGCAGCCGAAAACTATGACTTTCAGATCTCCCGGCATCTCCTCGATAGCCTGCCGGGTGAGCCGGCGCATTTCATCGACTGGTAATTGCGGCATGTCGATACCGGTCTTTAATTCTGCACGCGAACTTCTGAATGGATTGGACGCGGGACAGGAGCCGGCGCAAATACCACAGGCGCCACAAAGCGCAGGGTCGACCACCACTTCGTGATCGTAGCGTGCGCCATCGGTGCGCGCCTGCAGCGTAATCGCATCGAACGGGCAGTCATCGAAACAGATTCCGCAGCCATTACAGTTATCGAGATCGACCACCGCCTTGGCGCCATCCTTCTTCGGCAACAACCATGGCAACATCATTAACAACAGGGTAACGCCGGTGGTCAGCATCCACACCTGCGACGCGGGCCAGATCTCGAGCAACGGGTAAACGTTCAGATAAAACCAGTCGATACGAATTTCCTGCGGCACAGTTGCCAGGTTGGCGGGTGCATGACTGACGGCGGGCTCGAATAGCGATAATGCCAGCAACGCGACAAAGGTGCCGATGGCAAGTCCGCGCGGCGGGTTGATATTGACATTGGACAGTCGTTTGACATGCAGCCACAACATGAAAACCAGCAACATCGGCTGACCCAGCAAATGCAGAAATTCGATCAGGATAAAGAATCGATCGGTCATGCCACCCGACACGAAATTACGCGTCATCGCCCCCGAAAATATCGGCAGGGCATCCATTAACTGCGCCGAGCCAACCGCGATATACTGCGCCATCTCGTCCCATACCAGCCAGTAACCGGTGATACCGAGCGTTACCACCATCCATAAATTCGGCACCCCGGTAACCCAGGAAAACCAGCGGAAGCCGCGATAGCGACCCGAGGCAAATTCCTTGAACAGGTGCAACAGCACGGTAATGATGACCGCGTCCGAAGCATAGCGATGCAGACTGCGCATGATACCCGCCACGTACCACTGTTCATGGGTCATGTATTCCACCGACGCATGCGCGCCGTCGAGACTGCCATGAAACGGAATGAACAGGTAAATACCGCTGACCAGGATTATCCAGAACAGGAAGAACGACAGGGTGCCGAGGTGATACAACGGGTTCCACTCGGTACCGAATGAAATATTGAACCATGACTCGAGCGCGAGATAGACACGCTTGACCGGATTGATTAACACCTGAAAGAGATCTCGAAAATTAAGCTGACAGAACTGAAACTTTAACCGATGCCGGGTAATGTCGATCTGACAAAAGTCAATTCTATGTCGCGCTAATTTCGGTGCCAGCCCCGGATTACGATGGTACCGGCAAAGAGAATGATGGAACCGCCGATGAGCATGCCCAAAAACAGCGAGTAATCGAAATAGTAGCCATCGCGTACCGGGTCATAAGTGGTGCAAAACAGTTTAATTTTATCGACCAGGTTCGCCAGCAGGGGTTGCTCGGGCGGGGAACGACCCAGCACCAGTTCGATCAGTGGATCGACCAGCAATGGCGTATCGAAAACCTGGCCATAAACCTGGCGATAGACCTTACCGTCGGCATCGATAATCGTGGCCTGGATCAAATGATCGAAACCATTCGATGAAGGGTAAAACTGAAACCCCAGGTCCTCTGACAAGGCCGCGATCGTTTGTTCGTTGGTGCTCAACAGCCGCCAGCCCTTGTCGCTGACACCCTGTTTTGCCGCGAAGAAACGCATCGCGTCGGGGGTATCGACCGCGCTATCGAAACCGATAACCGCGACATTGAAACTGTCCTCGCCCAGTGCCTTGCGCGCCTTCTCTACCATCTTCGACAGATGACGAGTCGTCATCGGACAGATCTGGTAACAGCTGGTAAACACCATGCTGATTACCAGGGGTTTACCGCGCAATTGATCCAGGGTCAGACGGTTACCGTCGGTATCGATAAATGCGTGGTTGCCAGGCTCGTTGCCCAGTGCGGACTGACTGACTGCGAGCGCCTGATCGTAATCAAAGGCCGGGGCAGCGGCCCCGGTCGCAGGGATTGATTGTGAAATCGCGCTGGCACTGGGCGCGGCGACCATATGCAGCAGGAGTCCACATATGAGAATAATGTTGCGCATGCGATTCCTGCTGGATAGCTACCCGAGCAACCAGACGTCGAGTACGGCACCGACCAGCAGCAATACCAGCTGCGCCAGCGAGGCAAAGAAGCTCTTCATCGCGACACGCGGCGAAGGATCCCTGATCATTAAGTAATTGTGGTAAATGAAAAAGCCACCACCGCCGGCTGCCGCTACCAGGTAAATCCAGCTCATACCGTAGAAGAAAGGCAGTATCGAGATGGCTACCAGGGTCAGCGTGTTGATCAGCACCACTTCTGCGCAGCGTCGGTTACCGATGATGACCGGTAGCATCGGTACGCCCGTCTTTGTGTAGTCCTTGTTTTTAGCGATCGCCAGGCTCCAGAAATGCGACGGTGTCCAGAAAAACAGGACTAGCGCCAGCATGATCGGCACCGGGCCGAGTTGCGGATCAACCGCGGCGGCACCGGCGAGTACCGCAAAGCTTCCAGATGCTCCGCCGATGACAATGTTGGTCCAGGAACGGCGTTTCAACCACACGGTGTAAACAATCGCGTAGAAAAATGCACCAAGGAAGATATAAATCGCTGCCGGTACGTTCAGTACCAGGGCTGCGGACCCGACCCCGACGACGAGCAGCAACATAATGATACCTAACCACAGCGGTCTCTTACGGAAATACCCGGTAACAAAGGGTCGAGTGCAGGTACGCGGTACCTTGCGATCGAGATCGACTTCAAAATACTGGTTGAAAGCGCCAGCAGCACCGGCTGATATCAGCACCGCAAATGCGAGTACCAGGGCCTCGAAAGCGCTCGGCTGTGGTCCCGGGGTTGCCACCATGGCAACCAGTGCAGTCAACATCATGACCACGCCGATGCGCAGCTTGAGCAGGTTGGTTAGCTGGCTGAACAGTTCGCTGTAAACCGCCCTGGACTGCCCCCGTGAACTAATTTCGCTATCACGGGGGACAATTCCATTTGTCCCTGATGCATTGAGCGGAGTCATTAGCTGAGCGGCCACACCGAGGCCAGGTAATCCCAGTTAATGTAGTAGTAGACGACGAAACACACCAGCAGTGCCAGTGCGAGAGCAAACGTCCCGGGCGCTTCGAAACTGCCGGAACCATGCTCTTCGACCGTCAGTTTCGGCGCCATCTGCAACCGCTCGGGCTGAGTGATATTGTAGGCTGAAGGCGCCAGCGGAAAGCCGAAACCCTGCAGCAGTCCGGCAGATTCATCGAGCTTTTTACCGAACAGCAGCGAACCCACGGTGACCAGCAGATACATCGCACCGCCGAGAACCCCGAGCACACCACCGATACCGGCAACCGCCATCATCGTGTAAGCCGTACCCGGATACTCGAATGCCAGCGCCGCACCGGTGAAATCCATATCCCAGTGCCGTCGGGAAACGCCGAGGGTACCGGCACCAAGCATAAACAGAATCATCAGGGTCATCCCCGCGGAGAACACATAGGGCTGCCATTTGGCGACCCAGGGCAGGAACAATGCCCGGCGAAAAAGCACCGGAATCAACAGGTAAGTCAGCGCCATGAAGGTAAGCGTGGTGCCCACGGCAACAGTAGCGTGGAAGTGTGCCGGCACATAGATGGTGTTGTGGATGATGATGTTGATCTGCTCGGTGCCCATGACCACACCGGTGATACCACCGATGAAGCCGAAGATAATCAACGAGAAGAAAAAGCCGGAAAATACCGGGTTGCCCCAGGGCGCCTTGCGCAACCATTCGAACATGCCCTTGGTATAGCCCTTGGCGCGCTGCGCCACCTCCATCGAGCCTGGTACGGTAAGACCGTGCACCATGCTCGCCAGCACCGCCAGGTACATCGCGTAGCTGGTATTGAAAACCTTCCATTCAGAGCTGATGCCCGGGTCGACCAGTATATGGTGCGCGCTGGCCAGTTGCAGGAACAGGATGTACAGCAGAAACGCGGAGCGGCTCACTTTTTCCGACATTGGCCGGGCGTTGAACAGGACACCGACGATCAGGTACCACACCGAAACATGCGCGGCGACGTTGATCTGTTGCGATGAATGTCCCAGGCCCCACCAGATGACACGGTACATGGCCGCATCGATATGGTTGATGTAACCGATCGACCACAGGAAGGTAGGCACCAGGATGATGGCCCCGCAGGCAATGGTGAAGACCGCGATAATGCATGCCGTCAGCGCGCCGAATGTAACCAGAGGAATCGAACCTTCATAAGTGCGGTCATCCCTGGCAATAACCAGCGTACCCAGAAACACGAAGCAGCCAATTAACGCACCTACCGCGAACAGGATCAGGCCAAGGTAAAAATGAGGTGCCGCCTGCATGGGTGCATAGGACGTCATCATGACGCTTGAATTACCCTGCAACACCGCGATGTTGTTCATCACCATACCGATGATCATCAATGCGAATCCGGCCCAGGCCCAGCGTGGCGCCGCGATCCGCGTGCGCAGCAGCGTCGACGAGGCAAAATACAAAATGGCCATCTCAAAGAAGATAATCCAGAAAATCAGCGCATTGATGCCGTGGCCGGTCAATACCTGGTAAAACACGTCTGCGGGCAACAAATGCACTTCCTGCCAGCGGGTTAAAATTACCCCGAGCCCGAGGAGACCGGCGATCAGCAACGAAACAGCACCGGCGACCGCATTCGCCTTCATCAGGCCTTCGGCCGACTTGTCAAAATAGAATCCCGAATCCGGGCAAACTCTGAACTGTGCCATCTTAATTCTCCTTCACGAAGATTTTGCCGAGCATCAGGTGATGACCGATGCCGCAGAATTCATTACAGACCACGGTAAATTCACCCGCCTGGTCCGGGGTGACGGTGATCACCATTTCATAACCGGGCACGATCTGCAGGTTGATGTTGACCGGTTGCAGCGAGAAGCCATGATTCCAGTCCATCGACGACAGATGCAGTCGGTATGACTGATCTTTCTCCAGCTCCAGGATTGGGTACCATTGCCACAACCGGCCCAGCATGTAAACGTCACTGCCGGCAGGCGGTTTTACAATCGGGATACCGGCCATCTCACCAACCTTATAACTGGCAACCATTTCATCAACCTTGGCCTGAAAGCGGGGCGCTGTGGTCTGGTAGGCTTCGTTGGAGAGGTTCTGTTTTCCATAAATATGCCAGTAGGGCATCATGAAAAACATGATCAGACACCAGACCAGCGCGATTCCGATCCAGATAATTTCCTGTTTTCCGACCGGCGTACTCCACCAGTTTCGTTCCGATGGGGGTAGAAATGAGCTCATTTTATTTTCTCCTGGATTACTTTATGGTGCGACCGGGATGGTGGCGATTTCCATAATTCCCCAAAGGATGTAGAACACAGTCGGCATCACGATCCCGATAAACAGCAGCAGGAAAGGGTTATCGAGTACTCGCTGAAAAAAAGGAACGCGTTCGGGTTTTGGTAGATCGTCTGCTTCTGGCATGGCTAACCTCGTATTATTTATTAAGCCGCGAAGGTCACCACGCCAAGCCCATTCTCTCGTACCCGCCCAGGCATTAGGAATGACCTCGTAACTGGTCCACGAATGGTGACAGCTTCGGTAGCTGGCAGATTAACCAACCGGGTTGCAAAATCACTTGATAAAAGTCAAATGGCAAAAGTTAGCGACGGCAAGGCGTAGCACAGGCGCGGAGCGGGAGCCAGGCGCTTGAACGGATTGACATTGATCAAGTAGCAGTCCAGCTTGTCGTGATAGCTTGTATGCTTATGTGGCAGCCAGACCGATAAACCTTTTTTTATGGAGCCTGTTGATGGCATTGATTGAATGGCGCGAGGAATATTGCACCGGTTTCGCAGGCGTTGATTTCGAGCATGAAGCACTCATCCGCCAGATTAATGCCGTGTACGAGTTGGTCGAGGATCGGGCGGACAAGGCCCTGGTCATCGACAGCCTCGGTGAAATCTACGGCAGCATCTCGGCTCACTTTGCACTCGAAGAGCAGATGATGCTGCGTCATGAGTACGACCATTATCAGCAACACAAGGCCGATCACGAGCGCCTGCTGGACGACATCCGCGACATAACCGATGAATTTGAAGCATCTATCGATATCGACGATACGGAATTCAAACGAAAACTGGCCGACTGGTTTCAGCTGCACTTCAAGACCCACGATTCGCGCCTGCATGGTCTTGCCGAAATGCGGTCACACGAAGCGGTCAGCCAATCAACCTTAAAGACTTTGATTCAACATGCAAAAAACAAGTTACTGCAGCGGCAGGACCGGACACGTTAAAGCCATTCTGCTCGGAATACTGCTGGTTTGCACCGGTTTCCCGGCAATTGTATCCGGCGCATCGCAGGCCGGATTAAATGAAGACCTGTCCGGGCACTATTCCAGGGATGGCAACAACGGCAGCCCGTCGAAGACCGCGGGCAATAATATCTATATCAAGTTTTTTGCCGACCGCTGGGTGGGCATGCTGTTCATTCCCTACCCTTATGCAACCGGCCTCGAAGCTCCCGTTGTCACCCGGGTTTTCGAGGCGGCGCGCAAGCAGACCGGAAGCGCCGCCTTGATGAAAGGTAAATTCGATTTATTATCTGAAGCCGCCACGATCCAAATCGAAAGATACGGCTATCTCGAAGATCGCATTGTCTTCGAATGCGGATCGCTGGCGCCCTGCACGATAAAAATGGGTGACGGATTCCTCGAATTAATCAAACCCGGGGTAATCAACGAACACATCGTCAGGTACAGTCATGTTGCTACCCCCTGAGCGGCGTCCTGCGCGCCGTTAAATCGCTGCCTTTATGAGCAAAAAACGCATTATACCGATCGGCAGCCTGGTGATTGGCGTGGTCTTCGGGCTGGTCATGCTGTTCACCCACCTGCTGGTAAAGCCACCCGCGCCACCCGCCGAGCTGGAAGGCGTAATACGTCCGGAGTTCCGCCAACTGGCGCCCTTTCAGTTACAAAGCCAGAAGCAAGGTCCGATTACCGAAGCAAGCCTGCTGGGTAACTGGAGTTTTGTGTTCTTCGGCTACCTGTCCTGCCCGGATGTCTGCCCCAATACCCTGCACGAGTTAAGTTTGTTTCGGAATTTACTGAAAGACGAAACCGGTACTGAACCGGCAGACCTGCAGATCATTTTTGTTTCGGTCGATCCCGACCGCGACAGCACCGAGAAACTGGCCAGCTACGTGGCTCATTTTAACCGCAAGTTTATCGGCGCAACCGCCGGTAAAGGTGCTATCGATCGATTAACCCGTCAATTCGGTGCTGGCTATGAGTTTGAGCCGGAAACCGCGCCTGGTCAGTACCTGGTCGCGCATACCAGCGCCATTTTCCTGGTCGACCCGTATGGCCGCCTGGTGGCGACATTTTCGCAGCCCCACTATGCCCCGACCCTGTTATCCCAGTACAAAAAAATCACCGCCTACTTTTCAGGTACCGGCTAGCCCGCATATCTCACCAGGGGGCTAGATGATCGCGTAGAGATTTGAATTCACAAGGAATTTTCTGAAGAAGCGTAATACGGACTGTATTCCCGACTGAAGAAAATTTCTTGTGAATTCAAAGATCAAGCGAGGGCTCGTCCATCTGGTGAGATATGCGGGCTAAGCCGCTTGATCACTCGTCCCGCCTGTCGCTCTTTTTCCATTGCTTGTAAGCCCAGATAAAATAGGCTGTAATCATGACCACGTTAATAACAACGCCGATACCAAAAAAGCCGATCATGGAGTCGTTTTGTTCGGGCCCGCTGTCTACTGCGGGCTGTTCGGTATAAGAAGTCTGTTGATTGCTCACAATGTTGGACGAAATAACTAAATGCCGGAAAACCAGTTTACGCTACCTGTTCCCGATAGTAACGCCTGCCGCTTGACCACGGGCTGGTTGTTGCTTGGACTCTCGGCGCTGGTTATCGGTGGCCTGTACACCATTTTGATCGTACTGTCGCGCACCCCGTTCTTCCAGGAGATCATACCCTGGACCGATTTCTTTCACACCGCGTTGGTGGTCCATGTCAATCTAACCGTGCTGGTCTGGTTTCTCGCCTTTGCCGGGGCATTGTGGAGCTATAACAGCTCCGATATCGGCCGCAGCGGTGGCTGGCTGGCACTCATCCTGGCCAGCCTGGGCACGCTGATCATCGTGCTGTCACCCTTCACCGGCGAAAGTCATCCATTGATGAACAACTACGTGCCGGTGTTACAGAACAGCGTTTTTTTCGTTGGACTCGGCATCTTCGGCCTCGGTTTCTGCCTGCTGGTGATACGCAGCTGCTTCACCGCGTTTGACAGTGAAAACCAGACCAGCGGCGAAACCAGCCTGCGTTTCGGCCTGTTTGTCGCGGTGGTCGCTTCGCTGTTTGCGCTCGGCGCGCTACTACTCTCCTATCTCGGAATCGACGCAGGTTTCGAGGGCCTCGCCTACTATGATCGCCTGTTCTGGGGTAGCGGTCATATCATCCAGTTCAGCCATACCCAGCTGATGCTGGTCGCATGGTTGTGGCTGGCCAGCGTCAGCGGGGCCTGGCTGCGCATTTCGCCACGCGTGGCCCTGTTCCTGTTTTTGCTTGGTTTACAACCGGTGCTTGCGGCCCCGATTATTTACCTGGTATTCGATGTCAGCTCCGGCGACCACCTGTTCTGGTTCATCCAGTTAATGAAATACGGCGGCGCCATCGCCGCGGTACCGATCGGGTTGGCGATCCTGCTCGGACTCATCGAACGTTGGCGTCCCACGCCGGGATTCGAAATCGAAAGAAACGCGCTGTTATTCTCGGTGTTGCTGTTCGGCGTTGGCGGCAGCATCGGCTTTATGATCAGTGGCAGTACTGTGACCGTGCCGGCGCATTATCACGGTTCGATCGTCGGCATCACCATTGCGTTTATGGGCTTGAGCTACCACCTGCTGCCGCAGCTGGGGTTCAACAAGGTCAGTGGCGGAATCGCCCGCTGGCAGCCCGGCATCTACGGCAGCGGGCAGTTGATGCACATCATCGGCCTGGCCTGGTCCGGCGGTTACAACGTCGCGCGCAAGTCTACCGATGCCGAACGCGGCTTCGAACAGGTGGCCGGCATGGGCCTGATGGGGTTCGGC
>JBATHL010000125.1:0-2837 GCA_049666745.1 Gammaproteobacteria bacterium | reverse complement strand
GAGCGTATCCTGTAGCGTCCCTGAGCCCCCGCCCAACAGGTACCAGAGCGATGTTGAAGTCATTCAGCAGGAAGCCCGGCCAGTCGCTGAACTGCATAACCAGGCGCTTGCCGCGATCGACGATGGGCAATACAAGCAAGCCATCGATTACCTGCAAAGAGCTATCAAAATCCAGCCGCGCAATGCCTGGAGCTGGCATTACCTGGCGCAGACATACTGGTACGAGGGCCAGCTTGAGCGTTGCGTGGCGATGATCGAACGCTCCAGCAGTTACGGTAGCTACGACGATGTTCTCGGCGGCGCTAATGACCGGCTCAGGGCGCAGTGCCAGTAATGGCAGAACTTGCAACTGAACTGAACGTCGCGGCGGTGCTGGGGGAGGATGGCATTATCGGTGAACACATCGCTGATTTTGAGTCACGTGCGAGCCAGCTGGGCATGGCCGAATTGATCAGCGAGGCGATCGCACTCGGCGAGTCACGCGTTATCGAAGCCAGCACCGGCATTGGTAAATCCTTCGCCTACCTGGTGCCTGCTTTCCTGAGTGATGCGCGCGTGGTGATATCGACCGGAACCCGCAACCTGCAGGATCAGCTGTTTCAAAAGGATATTCCGTTAATCCGCAAGGCTATCGTCAGTTCGAAGAAGGTTGCGTTGCTGAAAGGGCGCAGCA
This sequence comes from Gammaproteobacteria bacterium, assembly GCA_049666745.1. Lineage (GTDB taxonomy): Bacteria > Pseudomonadota > Gammaproteobacteria. The sequence goes on along the minus strand of JBATHL010000125.1, from coordinate 2,164 downwards.
ATTACTGCTGCCCCCAGCGGTTAAACAAATATCGCCGTGAAGATCGTTTCAGAAGCCGCGATATGGCGGCAATATTCAGCGCCGTCGCCTCCTGGGCAGCGCTAAGCGATAGCGGTGATATCGGTGAATTCGCCGAAATCCCCGAAAATGACAGCCTTTGGTATTACGCCACTTCGAATGCGGAAAACTGCCTGGGTGGCGAGTGCCCGGAAATCGAAAACTGTTTCGTACTCAAGGCGCGTAAACGCGCGATGGATGCGGAAATCCTGGTAATCAATCATCACCTGTATTTTTCCGATCTGGCGTTAAAGGAAGACGGTTTCGGCGAGCTCCTGCCCGACGCTGAAGTACTGATATTCGATGAAGCCCACCAATTACCCGATATCGCCGGCAATTTTTATGGCCAGCAAATTACCCTGCGCCAGATCGATACTTTATGCCGTGACCTTGTCGAGGCCGAAGTCGCTGAAGCCGCGGAATCAAAAGCGCTCAAGCAAGGCAGCGATCATATGCAAAAATGTGCCGCCGATTTTCGGCTTGCGCTGCGTTCCTTTGCACAAAAGGGCGAGTGGGAGCGGATTCAGCACGCGCCCGCAATTCAGCAGGCGATGCAATCGTTGCAGCGCTCTATCAATGTCCTCGATGACGAACTCGAGCCCATGATCAGTCGGGGCAAGGAGCTGGCGATGTGTCATCGCCGCTTGCAGGCGCTCAAGCTGGCGCTGACGAGTTTTCTCGAGGCTGACGATAACCTGGTCAGCTGGTACGAACTGAATGAGCGCAGTTTTCGCCTCGTGCAATCACCCCTGCAAGTGGCGCAGGCGTTTCGCCAGCAGCTTGAGACTGCCGCGTTTGCGTCAGTCATTTTTACTTCGGCCACGCTCAGTTAACAGCAGTCATTCCGTTACTATTGCGATCGTCTAGGGCTTGATGGAATCGATAGTGCCAGTTTTGACAGTCCTTTCGACTATCAAAAACAGGCCATGCTATACCTGCCGTCCCATCTGCCTGATCCCGCGGATGATCGCTATCCGTCGATTTTCGGTGAACTCTGCCGTGAGCTCGTCGAGGCCTGCACGGGTCATTGTTTTATCCTGTTCACCAGTTACCGCATGTTGACCCTGACCGCGGAGTACCTGCGTTCCCGGACTGATTATCCGTTACTGGTGCAAGGTGAGCTGCAGCGCAACGAATTGCTGCAACAGTTCATCAAAACAGAAAATCCGGTGTTGCTCGGCACCAGCAGTTTCTGGGAAGGGGTTGATGTCAAGGGCGACCAGTTGCGTTGCGTGATCATCGATAAATTGCCGTTCAAGTCGCCACATGATCCGGTGTATCGCAAACGCATTCAGCAAGTCAATCAAAAGGGAGGCAATGCCTTCTTCGAAGTGCAGATACCGGAAGCGACCATCAGTCTGCGCCAGGGCGTAGGTCGGCTGATACGCGACATTGGCGACCGGGGTATCGTGGCCTTGTGCGATAACCGTCTCAACACAAAGTCTTATGGTAAAGGCATGCTCGAAAGTCTGCCGTCGATGCGACGCAGTTCCGACCTCGAGGAAATCAGGATATTCGCCCGGCAAATCGCGGAGCAGGCCGGAAAATGACGCTATCTGTGGTGAAACCAGGCGAAAATTAATCGAATTGGCAGGCTGTGGCTTCTTCCGGCCAAATTCTACGAGTTTTTTTGACAGGCTTAATTTAGAATAACGCGCTCTGTTTATGCCCGCGTCAAAGCGGATTTTCAAATAAATGTTTGAACTGATTACCAACGCTAACGTTTTTGCACCCGAACCGATGGGCATCCGGCACGTACTGGTTTGCGCGGGCAAAATCGCCTATATCGGCGAACAGTTGCCGCAACTGGATGATGCGCTGGATGTCAGGCAGACCGATCTCGATGGCGCCAGGCTGATTCCGGGTTTCATCGATGCACACACGCACCTGACCGGTGGTGGCGGTGAAGCAGGGCCCTCGACCCGTGTGCCACCGCTGGCGCTCAGCCAGATTACGCACGCCGGGGTTACCAGCGTTATCGGTCTGCTCGGCACCGACGATCTGACGCGTACGCCGCAAAACCTGGTCTCCCAGGTAATGGGGCTGCGTGAAGAAGGTTTATCTGCCTGGTGTTATACCGGTGGTTACCATGTGCCGGTCATCACCC
>JBATHL010000124.1:0-3398 GCA_049666745.1 Gammaproteobacteria bacterium | reverse complement strand
TCGCGGCACTGTTCGTCATCCTGTTTATTTACGGCTGGAACCAGTACCTGTGGCCGTTACTGATCACTACCGACCAGGACATGTTTACCATCGTCATGGCGATCAAGCAGATGCTCGAGGCGGCGGAGCAGGCACTCGAGTGGAATATCATCATGATGTCCACCTTGCTGGCGATGCTGCCGCCGGTGCTGGTGGTTATTTTCATGCAGAAACTATTTGTTAAGGGTCTTACCGAGACCGAGAAATAAGGAATACGCGATGGCGACCGTCAAACTTGATAATATCAAGAAAACTTACCCGAACGGCTTCAAGGCTATTCACGGTGTAGACGTGGATATCGCGGACGGCGAGTTTATTGTGCTGGTGGGGCCGTCAGGATGCGGGAAATCAACCCTGATGCGCATGATTGCCGGGCTGGAATCGGTTAGCGCGGGCACCATCAGCATTGGTGAGCGCGAGGTCAATAACCTGGAACCGGCAGAACGGGATATCGCCATGGTGTTCCAGAACTACGCGCTGTACCCGCATATGAATGTGTTCGACAACATGGCTTACGGCTTAAAGATAAGGCGCCTGCCGAAAGTGGAAATCCAGCAGCGTGTGCAGAAAGCCGCCGCTATTCTGGAACTGACCGATGACCAGTTGACGCGCAAACCGCGGCAGCTTAGCGGTGGCCAGCGCCAGCGTGTTGCGATGGGTCGGGCCATTGTGCGCGAGCCCAGTGTCTTCCTGTTTGATGAGCCGTTGTCGAATCTGGACGCGAAACTGCGCGTGCAAATGCGTATCGAAATCAAACTGCTGCAGCAAGAGTTGGGTACCACCAGTGTTTATGTCACCCATGACCAGGTCGAGGCGATGACCCTGGGACATCGCCTGGTGGTGCTGAACCAGGGCAGGGTAGAACAACTGGGTACACCGATAGAGCTTTACGAGCACCCGGCCTCGCTGTTTGTCGCCGGCTTTATCGGTTCGCCGGCGATGAATTTTGCACCGGCCAGAATCAGTGCCGATGGCAGTACTGTCGGGCTCGATGGCGGGGTTGCCTTTATCCTTCCCGAGGCCGTGTTTGCCCCGTTCGGCAACCAGGAAGTTATCATGGGTATCCGTCCGGAAGACCTCGTACTGACCGATGGTGATGAGGCAGGTCGCAGTTTGATTACCAGCCTGGTTGAACACCTTGGCGCGGATACGCTCGTGCATGGCCATTTCGGCGATAATCAGACCGACATGACGATACGCCTTCCCGGAATGCAGAATTTTCAGCCGGGTGAAGCGCTACCGATGCATATCGAACCTGGCAAGATACACCTGTTCGACGCTGTTACCGAAAAGCGCCTTGGTTAAAAGTGAAATCTACCAGCTGGCACAGGTTCAAGCGAATAACAGGGAATATTGCCACCCTGGGCTTAATTGGATGGTGCGGCATGGTCCAGGGATTTGATCTGCAGGGGCATAGAGGGGCACGCGGTTTGATGCCGGAGAATACCCTGCCCGGATTTGCCAGGGCGCTCTCCATTGGTGTCAGCACGCTTGAACTCGACCTCGCCGTAACCCGGGATTTCCAGGTCGTGGTTATACATGACCCGCGTTTCGAGCCCAAAATCGCGCGTGACGCTAACGGAGCCTGGTTACAACAAAGCAGTCCCGGCATCCGCTCGATGACGCTTGATATGGTAAAGACCTATGATGTCGGGCGCTTGAACCCTGCCAGTAAATATGCGCAACGATATCCTGACCAGCGGCCGGTGGACGGCAGTTCGGTGCCAACCTTGGGCGAGGTATTCGAACTCGTCACTAAATCGGGTAATCAGCAAGTTCGATTTAACATGGAAATAAAAATCAACCCGGAGCGTCCAGAACTGACTCACCCACCCAGAGAATTCGCGCAGGCGGTGATCGACGTCATTCGCGCTTACAAGATGGAAAGCAGGACCACGCTGCAATCATTCGACTGGAGGGCGCTGCGGGAAGTTCAGGATTTAGCCCCGCATATAACCACGTCGTACCTGACCGCTAATCAGAAATGGCTTAACAATTTACAAACCGGCAGACCAGGGGCTTCACCCTGGATGAGCGGTTTTGATGTGGATGATTTCGACGGCAGTGCCGCGCGTGCTATCAAGGCTGCCGGTGGTTCGACCTGGTCTTCCTACCACAAGGAGGTTAGCGTCGATTCGATAAAACTCGCGCACGAACTGGGGTTAACTGTCAATGTCTGGACGGTGAATGAACCCGGACGTATGCGTGAGCTGATCGCGATGGATGTGGACGGTATTATTACCGATTACCCTGACCGCCTGCGCCAGGTCCTCAAACAGCTCGGCATGCCTTTGCCGACATCGACGCCGGTTGATTACTGATCTGTCGATCTTGTCACGCCGACAGCTGTTGCGTGAAATCGGCGAGTATCAGCAACAGTCCCAACACGACAAAGGCCGCACCGACTACCGCCAGGCGAGCAACCAGCCCGGAGTAGGCGAAGCGCGCGAGCAACGGATTTTCCAGCTGATCCTTCAACCAGAATAGGCCGATGATCAGCGCTAGCAGGACGATTCCGCTCAGCAGGAAAAACATTTGCGCAACCCGTTTTCCGTAGTTCTGGCCGGGTAAAGAGGATTAGAATTTTCGATATTGATGACAGGCGGCACAACTGCCCCTGAGTTTACCCAGGGCGAAATAATTGGGCGGGTCCGCCCGCACATTGTTCAGCGCCAGGTTGAGATCCGATCTGAACGCGCCGATATGATCATCGATAACCAGGTGGCTGGTGCGCGCGTCGCCGCTGGTTTCGAGCGAATTCACGGTATCGCCCATTGATACCAGGATATCCTCGATTCGTGCCTGTTGATCGCTGTTGATGGTATAACTTTCAAGCAGAATTTCATCGATCTTGATCATGTAGTAATTCAACAGGGCCATCTTGCTGGAAACCTGTTTTTTCTCCAGGTAGACATAATCCTGGGGGTAGGTCACCTTGCGGATTTGTTCACAACCAAACACTAACCCCGCACCCAGCACTACGATGATAAACAGTCGCGTGCGTTGTTTGGCCGGAACAAAGTTGCGTGCCGGGTCAGAAACTACTGTCTTTGTTAAGTGGTGTTTCGTCATATCGTTGTACCAGTAGTGGCTAAGTGATCAGATGAAGCCGGTTGGATGGTATCCGTTTGCACAGGCTTGTCCATAAAATTCAGTTAACCACCCAACCTGAAATCGATCATTGATTTGCATCACTATTACTCGAATTCGGGATTAATACACGAACCCGTATTCGCCAGTAGCGGAAATCATCGTTATTTGGTCCTGTTCTGGCATTAGCTGCTAACTATATATAGCCTCGAAATCCTTCAACCCCGCGGTGTCGAGCTTTGATTTGATTTCATCCAGCGCATCTGCGG